>NZ_JANSHW010000270.1:0-2795 GCF_047461815.1 Synechococcus sp. R6-10 | reverse complement strand
GGCGAGTTTACCGGGTGCAAGAGAAGCAGGGGCTGGCCTGGCTCAGCTTCGGAGAGGGGGTCATTGATCTCAAACGTCTGCGGGTGGGGGATCGCCTCTGGAAGACCAGCGACCCGGAACTGGAAAAGCGCCTGCGCCAAAGCTACGCCGGGGATCACCCCCGCTTTCAGCGGCCCGTCCACATGGAGGTTCACGGCCAAGTGGGATCCCCGCTGACGCTGATCCTGCGGGATGAGCAAGGCCATACGGTGCAGGTGGATTCGCCGCTGCCCCTGGAAGCTGCCCACCGCCAACCCCTCACCACCGAAAAACTGCGACAGCAACTGGGCCGTTTGGGCTCCACTCCCTTCAAGTTGGGATCCCTGCACAATGCCTTGCAGGGGGAGGTAATGCTGCCGGTGAGCCTGCTCAACCAGATGCGCCGACAAGCGGTGGAACGCCTACAAGCTCTGCGAGCTCAGCCCCCGCGCTGGCAACTCAATCCCGAAGCTCGCTGGCAAGATCTGGTGCCTTCTCAGGAGGAGCCCGCAAGGGGATCCCCGCAGTTGGTGGTGTTGGTGCGGGATCCGGCGCAACTGCCGGCGGCGATAGCCAGCGGTATTAGGCAGATCTATCTGGAGTTTGAGGATCCCCGCCGCTATCGGGAGGTGATCCGCACAACCAAAGCCGCCCATCCCGAGGTGGAACTGTGGGTCGCTCCGCCCCGCATCACCAAGCCGGGAGAAACCTGGATCCTAAAGCAAGTGTTGGTCGGCGGAGCCGATGGCTACTTGGTGAGAAATTACGACCATCTCCGTTTTTTTGCCGGGCAGCGCTGCATTGGGGATTTTTCCTTGAATGTGGCCAATCCCATCACGGCCCACTATCTCAAAACCCGTTACAACCTGGAGCGCCTGACGGCTTCCTATGACCTCAACCACGAGCAACTGGGATCCCTGCTGCAAGCCGGCCCCGCCCATAGGTATGAGGTTACCCTTCATCAACATATGCCCCTGTTCCACATGGAGCACTGCGTCTTTTGCGCCTTTTTATCCAGCGGAACGGATTACACCAATTGTGGTCGCCCATGTGAAAAACACGAGGTGAAGCTGAGGGACAGAGCCAATGTCGAGCACATTTTGAAGGCCGATGCCGGCTGTCGGAATACCCTCTACAACGGCAAGGCCCAAACGGGGGCAGAATATGTGCCGAAATTATTGGCCTTGGGCCTGCGCTATCTGCGCATCGAATTTTTGCATGAATCCCCCGCCGAGATCCAACAAACCCTGCACCGCTATCAGCAACTCCTACAAGGTCAACTCAGCGGATCCCAACTGTGGCAGGAGCTGAAGCTACACAGCCAATTGGGGGTTACGCGCGGGTCTTTGGAGAGTTAACGGCTGCGCTGTCTTTCTCTAGGGCGCCGGCTCTGCAGCTGTGCTCCGACCGGAGCAATGCGAAAAACATTCCGGCAAAGTTGGCGTAAAATTTCCTCAGGGTATTGTTATTCCCAGGTGCTTCCCCAACCTCTTCTCAGCTTTTTCTCTATCCTCTGGTTGCCGTGAAACACACCCTCAGCGCCCTCGTGCAGGATCAGCCTGGCGTTTTAACCCGCATTGCGGGGATGTTTGCCCGTCGCGGCTTTAACATCGACAGCCTCACCGTTGGCCCCACCGAACGACCGGGGATCTCTCGCATCACCATGGTGGTGCAGGGAGATGAACACGATGTGGAGCAGATGACGAAGCAGCTCTACAAGCTCATCGACGTGCTGAAAGTTACCGATATCACCCATGTTCCCTGCGTGGAACGGGAGCTGATGCTGGTCAAGGTCAATGCCAGCCCCGATACCCGCTCCGCCATTATGGATGTGGCCCAAATGTTTCGCGCCCGGATTGTGGATGTGGCGGAGGAGTCTTTGACTCTCGAGGTAACCGGGGATCCCGGCAAAATGGTGGCCATCATCAAGATGTTGACCAGCTTTGGCATCCGCGAGATCGCCCGTACCGGCCTGGTGGCTCTCACCCGCGAGTCCGGCGTGAATACGGAATACCTGAAGCAACACCCCACCTTAGTTACCGTCTGATGGCCTCAGGGGAAGCGATGCCAAAACTGGGGTGGAGTTGTAGGGGATCGGTTGTGCGCGGCGCACTCAGCCTTGTGGCTATTGTGCTGGTGGGGCTGCTGGCCGGCTGCGGCCCCAGACCGCCAAAGCCGATTGTGCAGCAGGCCCTCGCCTATCAGATCGCTCATTTGTCCGGGCCGGTGGGATCCTTGGTGGGCAGCGACCGGTTGTCGGCACATCTGGAATTGCAGGATGTGAAAATCCGCCAAGATCGCCGTGAACCTTTGCTGTTGGCCTCAGGAGAAACCCTGGAAGGCCATCACCTCAGCGGTACCTACACCCTAATCGTGCATCCGCCGGGATCCCGCCGCCCCTATCGCCGCAAAGGGGATCCCTTCCAGATCACCCTGGCCCACCAAAAGGCACAAACTGTTGCTACACAACGCTCGCCCGACCGCGTCAAAACCGTGCCCGAACGGTGGCTGCTGGCCTACAGCTCACCGGATTCCAAGACTTGGGAGGTCATCGACTTTCTGCCTCAGCCCGCACCGGCACCGGAGTTGCCTCCTGCCGGGCCAGAACCTACACTGCCGGCAACTGCACCTGCTGCCGCCGACGTCGGCAGGACGGAGTCCGATGGAGCTCCCAGCCCTACCAATACTTCTACTCCCACCTGAAGTAGAGCATGACTCTAGTCAATAATAAGCTCAACTATACTGAAAATAATGTATAATATGTTCAGTACGGATTA
>NZ_JANSHW010000269.1:0-3712 GCF_047461815.1 Synechococcus sp. R6-10 | reverse complement strand
GCCGGGGTTTTCCAGGCGGTGCTTGGTGCAGGGGGGAATGTAGGTGGACTCGTTGGAGCTCAGCAGCATCACCTCTTCTCCACGGGTAACCTTCGCTGTGCCCCTGACCACGATCCAGTGCTCGCTGCGGTGGTAGTGCATCTGCAGGCTGAGCCGATGGCCAGGCTTCACCTCGATGCGCTTGATCTTGTACATCGGGCCTTCATCCAAAACCCAGAAGGATCCCCAAGGACGGGTTTCTGCTTGAGAGGGTACCAGCTCAAGCGCTGGAACTGCTGCATCATTCACGCCCCGCACAGCCTGCAACATAAGATCATGTCCTTGCAAAGTCGTCCCCATCCTCTCTCAGAATCCGAGAACCCCTCATCGACAATCTGGCTGAATTGGCCTACGCCAAAACTCGTAGAAAAAGACTCTCAAGACAGGGAATGCTAGTCTATCCCTGTGTCCAGTGCCTAGACACGTCAGCCCATCCCCATACTTTTTCTGAAACTTGTTCTCATCAGACAACTCTTAAGGCTTGTTCTCATCAGACAACTCTTAAGGCTTGATTCGCTGTTGAATGAGTTGCCTTCTAACTTCTTGAAGTCGTTAAAGCAACCCATGTTTCTCACCAAGCTCAGGGCTTTCTTGCGGCTCTTCGGGTCTACCGGGATCCTGTTTCTGCTGCTGGCTAGCCTTCTGTGGGGTTTGAAGGAAGGCTGGAGCTGGGTGAGCTTGGAGATGCAGTTTCTTGGCTATAAGGGATCCGTGGCGGCCTTGGGGCCGGATCCCCGCCTGCCCATTGTGGGCACCACCTTTCCTCCCTTGCTGGTGATGGTCACGGCCATTCTGGGACGATCCCCGCTGTTGTTGCAGACTGTCTTCGGCTCTCTGGTGCTGGGCTGGGTGTGGCGGCAGTTACGCCGTTTGCCGGTGGAGGTGGGATGGTGCTGGCTGTGGGGTTTGTTGATGGTGGTGCAGCCGACTTTGATCTTGATGCTGCTGCGCAGCCCTGTTTGGACAGCCACAGCAGGGTTGGTGGGGGTGAACATGGCCCTGCTGTTTCCCTTGAGTAAAGAGGAGCAGGCCAGGGCAGAGACTGGGGCGGATTCTGGCGAGCTGCCCATTGCGCTACGGCTACTGCTCATTGGGCTGGCGCTGGGGCCTCTGATGGTGCTGCGTTGGGAAAGTGGGTGGCTGCTGCCCTGGGTGGCAGGGGTGCTGCTGTTGGCTTTTCGCAAACAGTCCTGGGGTTTTCGGCTGGCTTCGCTGCTGGTGGCAGGGTTTATCAGCCTGGCCCTGATGTTGAGCTGGCTGTACGTGAACTGGCTGTCGGCAGGGGATCCCTGGGCTTTCACCTACCAGGTGGGCAGCGGTCTGCGGCTGCCGCAATTGCGGGAAGACTTGCAGCAGGCGGGTGGCTGGCGGGGGGTGCTGGAGGCTGGGAAATGGCTGGCGGTGCTGGCCCCTGCCTATCTGCTGTTGGGGCTGGGATCCCTGCTGGGCCGAGGCCCGGGTCGCTGGGTATGGGCTCTGGTCTGGGGGATGCCGCTGGTCATCCTGCTGGCTTCTCTAGGGCAGGGGCTGTTTTTGCGGGAGCTGAGCCGCTTTGGCCTTTTCTGGGTGCCGCTGCCTTTGCTGATGGGCGCCTACTTGTGTCGCGGAGCCGGCCCCGGCTGGGCTAAGCGCCTGTTGATCACTGCCCTCTTGGGGTTGAACTGCCTCACTGCCGGTTATGGGGTGAGCCAAGAGCCGGGTTTCCTCATGCCCCTGGTGGCCGAGGAGCGGGATCTCTGGGAGCGGCTGGTGGCAGGGGTAGTGCCCCTTAGTGGCGAGTTGGAAGCTGCCCAAAACCTGTATGAAGTAACCTCTGCTGGGCAAGCCCTAGAAGACTGGCGGAGGCTGCGGCAAGAAAAGCGGCAGGTTGGGCAGTATCTCTATCGCCACCTGTTGCCCGGACAAAAAGTGCTGGTGGACGACGACATCCACTTTGAGGCTATCTTTTGGGCAAGGGATCCCCGCTCTTTCCTTACTCCTCACCAGTACGAGTTTGCCCTGGCCCTTCAGCATCCCCAGGAAAGGGTGGACTACCTCTTGGTAGCGGGGCTGGCGGATCCCTTGCGGAGCGCCGATCGCATCCTGCAATTTTGGCCTGAGCTCAATTTTGAGGGGCTGCCGGGCTTCAGGGAGGTTTATAGCTCCCCCCAAGTGCGGCTGTGGGCTCGCCAACACCAAGAGGAACCGCAGGAGGAGAGGAGATGAAAAGGAGACGATCCTGGCAGCGGCGACAGGTGCTGCAAGCGGGCGGAGCGCTGCTGGCTGCCTATGGGGTTGCCGGCTGTGGCCAGGAGTTTTTGAGTCAGCAGGGGAGTCGCAGCCCGGAAAATGCCGAGACGGGAAGCATGAACTTGTCAGAGCTGCTGGCCCGCTGGCAGGTGGGCATTGGCGAGGATCCCGGTCGCTTCCTCTGGGAAATCGAGTCGGATCCGCAGGTGGCGGCAGTGGCGCAGGGGTGGGATCCCCATTTCCTGAGCGGCTGGCTGAACAGCTTTGATCACCGCCAGGGAGATCTCTCCTTTTGGCGCAACTGGCACCAGGCCGGGCTCTTGCGGCAGTGGTTTGAGCGGGGCTATACCCTCCACATCATCACCTGGGAAGACGACACCCACCGCCCCTGCGGCGATTACCACATCTCCCCGCAATTTGTGGAGGACGTGGCCGAGCTGGCGGGCTATATTGCCCAAGCCAATCCTCAGGGCCGCCCCACCTACTGGAGCTTGGCTACTGAGTTTTCCTACTGGCGGATCCCGGCGGACACTTACAACGCCGACACTGCTTTCTACTACCAAGCCCTGATGCGCAATGTCCTCACAGCCCGACAGGCCATCAAAGAGCGGCTGCCGGCAGCCGAAGTGGCCCTGTGCTGGGGGGGCTGGATTGCCACCTTTGACGACCCTTCCCGGGGGGCAGGCCGCAGCATGGTGGAGCCCTTTGCCGAGACCCTGAGCCGGATGGACGGGATCGCCTTCCAGTCGATGCGCCAGCGGCGGCCAGGGGAGTTTAACCCAGAGCTGAACGGCCCGGATCCCGGCAACCCAGAGCAAATCCGCCTCTGTTGCCGCCTGTTTTCCCCTATCCACTCCAACCTGATGTTGGCCCACTACGAGCCCTCCATCAAAGACAAGCACCCCAGTGGCGGACGGGCCGACACCGTCCATACAGACTTTCAGCTCATGAGCCAGCCGGAGTGGCTGCGGGAAGTGTCTCAACTGGGGCTGCGGCACCTGTCCTTGATGCACTACGGCCTGTATAAGGGGGATCCCTTCGGAGCGCTGACCGCCGCTCGCCAATTCCGGGCACAGGTGGGCCTACCGGCTGCCACCTCATAGTTAGCAGTCGTTCCAAAGCCGGTTTTGTCCCGGATCTTGGCCCAGAGCTTAATCCTGGGGATACAATCCCCCTGAAGCTGCCGGGATCCCTGCCATGGAGAAGCTGAGATTTCTAAGGGCAAGCCTGCTGGTGAGTCTGGTGGTCAGCACAATGCCGCCGGAGCTGCCGGCCTGGGCAGGATGCGGTTTTCCCCGCGGTGCCGGCAAGACTTTTTTTTCGCTGCAGCCGGAGGTCTATCGGCCTCGCACCCGCTTTGATCAGGGGGGACGCCTGCAGCCGGCCCTTTCGGAGTACGGAGAAACCCGCCTCAACCTTTTCGCCGAGACTGGCCTTAGCGATC
>NZ_JANSHW010000268.1:0-5340 GCF_047461815.1 Synechococcus sp. R6-10 | reverse complement strand
GGAACTGTTGTTTCGGGAAGATGGGCCGGACTTTGGGGCCGCTTCCGATGGGGATGGGGATCGCAACCTGATCCTGGGCCGCCAATTTTACGTGACCCCCAGCGACAGCTTGGCAGTGCTGGCAGCCAATGCCCACCGGGTACCCGGCTACCGAGAAGGTCTGGCGGGAATTGCCCGCTCCATGCCCACCAGCCAGGCAGCGGATCGGGTGGCGGCCAAGCTGGGGATCCCTTGCTACGAGACCCCCACCGGCTGGAAATTCTTCGGCAACCTGCTGGATGCCGGCAAGGTCACCCTCTGCGGGGAAGAGAGCTTCGGCACCGGATCTCACCACATCCGGGAAAAAGACGGGCTCTGGGCCGTCCTGTTTTGGCTGAACATTTTGGCCGTTCGACGGCAGCCGGTGCGGCAGATCGTGGAAGAGCACTGGCGCACCTATGGGCGCAACGTCTACTCCCGTCACGACTACGAGGGACTGCCGGTGGAGGTGGCCGAGGCGCTGATGGCAGACTTGCGACGCTCCCTGCCCGGGTGGGTGGGCCAGCGCTTGGGATCCCAGCTGGTGGCCTACGCTGACGACTTCAGCTACACCGATCCCGTGGACGGCAGCACCACCAGCCACCAAGGGATCCGCATTGGCTTTGAGGATGGATCCCGCATCATCTACCGGCTTTCGGGAACCGGCACCCACGGAGCCACCCTGCGGGTGTACTTGGAGCGATTGGAGCTGGATCCCGCCCGGCATGGCCTGGATCCCCAAGTGGCCTTGGCCGAACAGATTCAACTGGCCGATCACCTTGCCCAGATTCGCGCCCGCACCGGTCGGCAGCAGCCAGACGTCATCACCTAACCCGCCGCAACAGTGGACAGGGAGCCTTCCCAGGGAAGCGGGGATCAGGGCCTGAGGCCATCCCAGCCGGTCGCGTCGGCGTCGCGGAGCAAAAAGGTGCCGATAGGAGAGGTGATGGGAGAGGTCAGTTGAAAATCTCCCCGCTCTTGGGTGAGGCCCACCGGGCGACTGGGGAAAGCCACCAGGATCCCTTCCAAGCGCAGTGACTCTGCCACCGGATCGTAGGCAAAGCGCAGCTCAAAATCCCGCAGGTCACGGCGAACTTCCACCCGGCGGATCCCTTCTTCCGTCAGGCCCAAGCGCAGCCGCCAGTGGTTTTGCCATCGCGTGCCGAGGGTGGCATCCAGCTCCAGACCATAGGTAGAGATCTGGCCCAACCGGGGATCGTAAACCGCCTGCAGGGCATAGCTGATCCCCGGCTCATACACATCCAGGCCAGAGCGTTGATCCCGGTTAAATGTGGTGCTGCTGCGTCCCCGATACTCCAGACGAACGGGTTGGAGCTGTCCCTGGTTCAGGTCGTAGGCCGTCTGCAACTGAATGTTGAACAGATCAGGGGCGGTGCTCCAGGTGAAGTTGGCGTTGAGGGTATCCCACTTCTGGGTGATGAAGTCGTAGCCAAGGCTGGTGTCCAGGCGCACCAGGTTTTTCACCTCTGCCTGCAGCTCCTGCAAGTTGCGGGAGGCAATCGCTGCCAAATCCTCCGGGGTATCGTCGGGGAAGGTCAGGGCTATCGGCAGCTCGCCGGGCAGGTCATCTTCAAAGGCAATGTAGCCTGGGGGGACATTGGGCAGAAGATCGCGGGGCGTAAAGAAGCTGATGTTGGCATTGATGCGATCCACATCTTTAGGGCTGGTGGAGAGGGTTTGGAAGGGCACAGAATTGTTGCCGTAGAAGGTGCGGCTGTAGCGCAGGTCGATGGTATTCCAGTCGGCAGGTCTGAGGCTGAGGCGAGGGTTGAGGCTGACAGTAGACTCCTGGTCGGGAGTGGAGTAGAGAACTTGGGTGTAATCGATAGAACCCGGCATGAAGGTGATCCAGGGAGCCGGTTGAATATCGTTGAACTGAAGGCTGGAGCGCAGCTCGTAGCGATTGAAAAAGTGGAGGCCCGCCCCCACCTCCTGATCCGGCTGTTGCTCTTGAGTTAGGGTGAGGGCGCTGCTGAGAGCAATATCGGGCGTGATGCGAACGAGGTCGGGGTTAAAGGCCAGCTCGAAGTTGCGACGCGGCTCGTTGTCGCCATTGGAACTGCTGTAGGCGCGGTAGGCCAGGCGATAGGTACCTCCCCAGCCGGGTGGGGTCAGTTGAGTGCCCAGCGTCAACCGCGCATCGGCAAAGTCGGGGCCATCTTTGACGCTCACCCGCTGGTTGTAGTCCAAGCGGAGATCCGATTGCAGCCAATGCACGCCCCCGTAGCGCTGAGTGTGGCTGAGGGTGAGGGGGAAGCTGTAGATGCCCCGCTCCTGGGATCCGGTGCGGCTGATGTTGAGGGTGGTGGTGGAGAGATCCCCCTGAAAGGTGGCGTTGAGGCGGAGATCGGCGTTGTCGTTGCGCCCGCCGGCAGGACGGTAGGTGTTGTCCAGGTTGAGGTTGAGCTGTCCCCGCAGTTGGCCTTCCTGCCCAAAGAGGTTGGCAGCGTAAAAGTCGAAGTTGTGGTCGATGCGGAAACGGCTGGAGAAGCGCTGTTGGTCGGCTTCGGTAACCAAGTAAAACTGGGCTCGCCCGTAGTTGACGCTGTCCGGGATGGGCAGGATGTAGTCGTGCAAGAAACCAATGCCCACCCCTTTTTTCTGGATGGCATCCAGCCGCAGGCCGCCGAAGTTGTATTCGTCGAAGCGGTAGGCCCAACTGGATTTGACAAACACCCCCTCTGTCTCGCTGCGCCCCGGCAGCACCCATTGGTGATCTCGCAGGCTGTAGATGAACAGGGGGAAATAGGCAATCTGCAGGCCCGCCCGCAGATCCCCTGCTTCTGTCAGCTCGCCGCCGGCAAACACGCGGGCGTCGTAGACGATCACCCGGTCATCGGGAAACACCTCCACCCGATCCCCTTGCACGTAGTGGGTGATGGGTGGCTCTGGCGAGGTGGTGACGGTGGCTTTCTCGAAAAAGATCTGATCCCCCAAAATGGCGGTGGTCTCTTGGCTGCGCACAAAAACCTTGGTGCCCGGCTCCTCCCCCGGCAGAATGACCAGCGAGCTCTCAAATTGGGCGGTGCGACCGGGGATATCCAGATCCAAATTTCGCCCTTCGATTTGCCGGATCCCCCGCCCTTGGGGGCCAGGGGGCTGCTCCATGCGAAAAGGGCCCTCGCTGCGCAGGCGTCGCTCCCGCCGATAAAACAGCAGCCGGTCGCCGGTGATGCGGGTGCCGTCAGCCAGTTGGATCAAGGCGTTCCCCTCGGCAATGCCCAGGTCTTGTTCGGCGATGTAGCTGAGCACATCCCCACTCACGTTGATTTGATCCGGGTCAAGGGGAATTTGCCGCTGCGCGGTGGCCGAGAGCTGCTGGCGGATTTGGGATCCCTGGCTAACGTTCCCTGTCGCCGAGACGGCATCTGCCCCGGTGCCCAGATCCCGCAAAAGGGGGAACTGCTCCAGCAGCTGAGGAGCCAGGGGTGAGCCAGCGGTGGGGATAAAGGCTTCCCTGCCCCTTTGAGTGGCCATGGGGGATCCCGTCAGCCCCGACCCAGAGGTGGCCTCTGCCAACAGGACACCGCCCAAATCCAAGCTCCCACCGGCTTGGGAGATCAGGGGAGGAATGGTCTTGGGGGAAGCTGGGATCCGATTTAACCTTGCCTCTGAACCGGCTCCACCTTGCAGTTGGGCCGTAGCCCGGTTTTCGCCATTGGATTCCGATCGCGTTAGCGGGACGGAGTCCTTGGTGGGGCGCAGCCAGGGTTGCTCTTCCACCTGCAGGGCTTCAGCCTGAGAAGTCATGGGCTGGGAAAGCCGAAGGGAGTTCAGGGTGGGAACTGCCGCGGTGGGCGTCGCCGGTGAAGCGGGCTGGGGAGCCGGTGTTGCTTGGGCTTGCTGCGCCTGTCGCCGAGCATGGGCTGCTGCCCCTTCGGCCAACAGCCGTTGTAGCCGCTGTCGGTTCAGTTCTTCTGGCGTGAGGGGCTTTTCAGGAGAGTTGGCAAGGGGAGGGGATCCAAAGTCTGAAACCGGGGCCGTAGGGGGTGGGGTTGCCGCAGTCAAGGCTGTAGCAGGCAGAGAAGATTGCGCCTCGGCCAAGGTGATGGGCTCCTCATCGGCGGCAGCCATCGGTTCTGGGCTGGAAGCCCGGCGGGCCGGTTGCAGGCGCTGAGCAAGTGTTTGCGCTGACCGAAAGCGCTGGTAGCCCTCCAGAGAGAACTCCGTCCCGCCGACGCCAACAGTGGGCAGGGGGTCCAACTGGGCGAAGACGGCCTCCCCCGTCCCCAACCACAGGGAGCCGCCCCAGCAAAGGGCCAACCACTTTGCCCAAGGGCTGAAGTCAGGGGGGAAGTTGCAGGATTTCACCGTAAAAACCGCCACAGTAAAGAGAAGCCCACCCCACCGAAAATCATATTCGGCAACCAGGCAGCCAGCCAGGGATCGATGTGCTCAACTCGACCCATCGCTCGTCCCAGGCTCATCAGTACATAGTAAATAAACACCAGAACAATCGCTAGCGCCACGCCGCCGTAGCGCCCCGTTTGCCGCACCGTTTGCAGGCCCAAGGGGGCAGCCACCAAGATGGCGAAAAAGCTGGCCAAAGGAATGGCGAACTTGAGGTGGTATTCCGTCAGGCAGCGAGCCACATCGGCAGAAGGACGTTGCTCCGCTCGATATCGCTGGCACTGCTCCCACAGCTCCCCCGCCCGTTGCTCTTGGGGCACCTTTTCCGCGTACACCAGGCCCACCAGTTTGTTGACGATGTTGAGCTGCATTTCTTCCACCTGGCCTTCATAGTAGGTGCGCCCCTGCTCGTCGTAACGGCGGATCACCACATCTCGCAGTTGCCACGATTGGCCCACCTGCTGCGCGGTTTGAGCGGAGATCACCTGCGGATAGCGCAAGTGGCCGGTCTCAGCTTTGCGATCCAGGATCAACAAATCCTGCATCAAGCCGGTCTTCGGGTCAATCGATCCGACATGAAACCAGAGATCATCATCCACCCGCACGATCTCTTCTGGATTAAACAAAAGAGCATCTTGAGCCAAGATGAGGTTCTTGTTCAGGATTTTCACCTTTTGGTTGGTTTCCGGCACAATGACTTCATTGGTCAACAGCGCCAAGCCGCTGATCAGCAGGCCAATACAGAGCACGGGGATAAACACTTTGCGATAGGGGATCCCAGCAGCACGCAGGGCGGTGATCTCGCTGTCGGCTCCCATTTTGCCCAGGGTGAGCAAGGTGGCAAAGAGGCCGGCAATGGGAAAGGTGACCACCAAAATGGCGGGCAAATTGAGGATGAGAATGTGCAAAATGGTCAGGGGAGGGGCGCCCTTTTTCACCAGCAGATCGGTG
>NZ_JANSHW010000267.1:0-5677 GCF_047461815.1 Synechococcus sp. R6-10 | reverse complement strand
TCGTAACTTCCGCATTCCTCCCGACACTGACCCTACGGGTACAGTGCGGGGCTCCTGCGATTTCTAGCTGACGACGCGAACGGGATCCCCAGCGCCCGCAGCTGCTCAACCAGTCGCTCCAGCAGCCTCATGGTTCAGCACTTCAGCCCACCGGGGTAGGTACTGGGAAAAATCCTGTTTTTTGACAAACCGAAAAGGCCCGGATAGGGATCCCCAGATCACTTGATCGGTCTCCGGATCCCGACCTTGATCCAAGCTGTGAAAGTAGTCGGCTCCGATCTCAAACTCGCTGTACAAATAGGTGGTTCTGCCTTTGCGTTCAACAATACAGCCTTTGCCGGGCAGGCTGCGGCCCCGATAGCAGGATCCCGTCCATTCCACCTGGGTGACACAGCCGGGCAAGAGTTCCAACTCCGCTGCTGTCAGACCGGCCAATTTCCCCTTCGCGTAAGCGTTGCCTAGCAACAACTCCCGACCGGCGCACCTGTAGGAGTCAGGAGCTGTCAGAGCATAGTTTTGAACCCGGATCCCATCTGGAGTATCGAAGAGGTGGATCACCCGCTGTCGGTAAGGCTGCTCAGGATAAATGTCGTACAGTTGCTCCACGTAAAACCCCACCCCCTGCAACACCGACCAAGGCAAGGGGCATTGGTACACATGAATGTTGGCAAACCAGACGGGCTCTGCAATCGCCTGTTGTAGGTTGTTGAAGTGCCCTGCCATCCAGGTGGCCAGTTGAGCCAGTTGTGGGGAAACAGACATAGGTTCAGATGGATTCAATGGATTGAAATCGAGAAGATTCAGATCGAGCGCTCCTGATCCTGCAGACTTTGTCCAACTGTCAGGGACTCCGTCCCGATGGCGCACTCCATAACACACTCTACAAAACTACACCAGGGAATAGCTTGGTAGCCCTGTACTTGAGTGCGGGGTGGAAAAGCCCTTGGGCAACTTGATTTAAGGGAATTTAAGGGATTTAATTTAAGAGAGCATTGTTGCTTACCGTCACCCGCCCTGTCTCTGGCGGAGTTGTTGCCATGGGCAGGGGAACCGCAACCCTGTGGCGACGAGGCCGTTCGCGCCAGTCGGACGGAGTTCTTGAAGGGGATTGGGTTGCAGGGACAGGCTAGAGTAGAGGAGCCGGACTCCTGTGCCTCTTGAGATCTCGTCTAAGATGGTATTGATGTCGGCCCTACCCATTCCGCTGCTGGGGCAATCCTTGTCTGCTCTGAAAGACTGGGCGGTTGCCCAAGGACAGCCGGCCTATCGCGGGCAACAACTGCATGCTTGGATCTACCAAAAAGGGATCCGCTCCCTGGAACAGGTGACGGTGTTTCCTAGGGCTTGGCGAGAGGCGGTGCAAAGCTACCCAGTGGGACGCTCGCGCATTGTGCAGCGGACAGAGGCCCGCGATGGTACTGTGAAGTTTCTGCTGGGGTTGGCGGATGGGCAGTTGATCGAAACGGTAGGGATCCCAACGGCCAAGCGTCTGACGGTCTGCGTCTCTTCTCAGGTGGGCTGCCCGATGGCCTGCGATTTCTGTGCCACCGGCAAGATGGGCTACCGGCGCAACCTAGAGCTGCACGAGATTCTGGATCAGGTGTTGACGGTGCAGGAAGACTTTGGCCGTCGCGTCAGCCATGTGGTCTTTATGGGCATGGGGGAACCCCTGCTCAACCGCGATACGGTGGTACAAGCCATCCGCAGCCTGAATCAAGATATCGGCATCGGCCAACGGCATATCACCCTCTCGACGGTGGGGGTACCCCGGCAAATTGCCTGGCTGGCGCAGCAGGATCTGCAAGTTACCCTGGCCGTCAGCTTGCATGCCCCCAATCAAGACCTGCGGCAGCAGTTGATCCCCTCGGCAGCCCACTACCCTCTGGACACTCTGATCCAGGATTGCCGCGACTACATGCTGCGCACCGGGCGGCGAGTCAGTTTTGAATATACCCTGCTATCGGGGGTCAACGACCTGCCCATTCATGCCCGCCAACTGGCGCAATTGCTGCAGCAGGCCAGCCGGTCAGGGGTACAACTGCACGTGAACCTGATCCCTTACAACCCCATCTCTGAAGCTGACTATCAACGCCCCCACCCGACACGGGTCAGAGAGTTCGTCCGCCAGCTCGAACAGCACCAAGTGCGGGCCACTGTGCGCCAAACCCGTGGCTTGGATGGCAATGCCGCATGTGGTCAACTGCGGGGATCCTTCCTGCGTTCTTTGCCAGGGGATTTGTAATCGCCGCGCAACGCTTGCGCGAGTACATCAGCTCAGTCCGCAGGCGCGTCGTAACCAGGCGGCATCCTGTTCTGGCAAGGTGGCGTGGTGCATGGCGTAAACCTGCCGGTGATACTCGTCCAGCCAGGCTCGCTGCACCTCGTTCAACAGTTCCCAATCGATTAAGCGCCCATCAAAAGGGATCCAAGTCAGGGAGCGAAAGCCCATCCAGCCCTCCGGCTCGGGAATGGCAATCACCTCGTAGAGGTTCTCCAGGCGGATCCCACCCCATCCCGGCTGGTAGTAGCCCGGCTCGATGCTGTTGATCATGCCCACTTTGAGAGGGGTGCTGGCGCGGCGGTGGATCCCGTTGGGCCCCTCGTGGACATTCAAAAAGGCGCCGACACCGTGGCCGGTGCCATGGCCATAGTCCAGCCCGGCCTGCCAAAGGGTAGAGCGGGCGATCCCATCCAACGAGACTCCATAGGTGTCGGGGGGGAAGATCTGGCGGGCGCATTGAATGTGGGCCTTGAGCACCTCGGTATAGCGCCGCTTGCACAAGGGATCCGCGGGTTGCGGGCCAATCCAAACGGTGCGGGTATCGTCGGTGGTGCCCCCCAAGTAGTGGGATCCGGAGTCCAACAAAAACAGTTCGCCCGGCTGCAGCAGCTTTTGGGGATCCGGAGTGCTGTAGTGAATGATGGAGCTGTTGGCGCCGGCGCCGGCAATGGTGTTAAAGCTCAGGCCCACCCACTCCCCTTCCTCCCGGTAATGGGCCTCCATGATGGCGGCCACGTCGGCTTCGCTGATGGGGATCCCCTGTTGGATTTGCCGGTCGATCCAGGCCAGGGTACGGATCTTGGCCCGGCTGGCCTTGCGGTTGGCCAGGCGCATCTGTTCCAGCTCGGTGGGGTTTTTCACGGCCTTGAGGGCTTCTACTGGGTGCTCCAGCTCGCGGCAGCTCGCATCCTGCAGCAGCTCTTGAGTGCCCTGGGTGGTCTGCTTGGGATCCAAGCCCACCGGCGCGTAGCTCTTGGCCCATTGGGGCAGTTGTTGGCTGTAGGTCTCGTAGGGCCAGAGTTCCACCCCGGCTTCTGCCAGAAATTGCCGAGATCGGGGACTGAGCCGCTCCAGATCTGTGAATAGAGCCGCTCTATCTAGGCTGACCAAAGCATAGGCCCAAAACACTGGGTTGTAGGGGATGTCGGATCCCCGCAGGTTAAACAGCCAGGCCACCTGATCCAATTTGGTCAGGGGCAACAGTCCCACCCGCTTGCGGCGCATCTCCTGCCGGACTTGGGCCAGCTTTTCTGCAGGGGTGGCCCCGCTCAGGTGGGTGGGTACCGAGTCAATGGGCCGGTCAAAGGGAGCGGTAAGTCCCTGGGCCAACTTATCTACCAAGTTTTCCACGACCGGGATCAAAAGCACCCCTCCCGCTTGGGCATGGGCCTGCAACTGGCGATAGGTGGCCACTGCCACCGTAAAGGGATCCACCCCCAGGCGAAAGCCGGATCCCAGCTCTTCCACAATCTCCATCAGGCTGGGCTGATTCGGCAGACCTCCTTTGATCACTGTCAATAGATTGGGATCCACCTCCCGCTCCGCCTGTTCGTGATAGCGGGGATCCACCCACAGCCAAGCCCTGTCCCGGGTGATCAAGGCATCCCCCACCGAGCCGGTAAAGCCTGTGATCCACTGGCGCCGCTTGCGATGTTCCGGCAAATACTCATTGAGATGCTCATCAGCAGAGGGAACCCAAAAGCCATCCAGATCTTGTTCTCGCAGAAGCTGGCGCAACTGCTGCAAACGGGCAGCAACATCCAGGCGGGGTAAGGTTTGGAGCATGGCAGGAGTAGGGCAAAGCTGTTGTCATTCTAGACAAGGTTAGAAGTTTTCCCTTGCCCCTAGCCCTTGTCCCAAGGGGAGAGGGAAGCTTCCAATGCTGCAATCAGAACAAGAGCGCCCCTGGGTTTAGCGCTCCTCAGGAAAACCCGCTTCCCGCCAAGCCCGCATGCCCCCATCCATCGAGATCACCCGACGATAGCCCATTTTCTGTAGGTTATCGGCTGCCAACGCCGAACGAAACCCGCCGCCGCAGTACAGGACGATCTCCGCTTCTTTGTCGGGGATCACCCTCTCGATGTCCCGCTCAATGATCCCTTTGCTCAAATGGATGGCTCCGGCAGCGTGGCCGGCTTGCCACTCCGACTCTTCCCGCACATCCACAAAATAGAAGGGATCCCCTTGCAGTTGTTTTTGCCTGACCTGCTCGACTGTCAGTTCTTGGATGCGGCTTTTGGCCTCGTTGACCAGGGCCAAGAAAGCTGGAGAGTGCTGGGGAGCCATGGAGAACAGGCGCTATGAGCCAAAGCTTATTTCAATCGATCTTATCTGGTCTGGACTTTGGGATCCCAACTGCCCTAAGGCTAGACTGGGATCCAGATTTGCCGGCTGGAGGCCCATGGCTTGAAATCCCGATCTAACTTTCCGCAACTGCTTTGGCCCCTTGCTCTGGCCGTGAGCTGGAGCATCCCCCTTGGATTGACAGCCGGTCACGTCAGCCGGACGGAGTCCTCGGCTTGGGCCCAAGCTGCCCCGATGCCCCTAGAAAGTGGGATCCAGCGGCAAGTTTCCAGCCCACCGCCAGCCGCCCTGGTGGAGTGGCTAAGCCAGCAGGTGGCCGCCGCCAACCGGCGGGATTTGCCAGGGGTGATGGCCGGCTACAGCCCCGACTTCCGCCACCGAGATGGGCTGGACCGGGAAGAGGTGGAAGGTGCCATCCGCAAGCTGTGGAGCTCTCATCCCAAGCTCACCTATTCGGCCCAGATCCTCTCCTGGCGGCAGGTGGGCCCTGAGATTGTTGCGGATATTCTCAGCCAAGTAGAGGGATCCCAATCCTCGGTGCGGGGGGACTTTCAGGTAGAAGCCTCTGCCCTGGTGCGCAATCGCTATCGCCCGGATCCAGCCAATCCCGGACAACTGCTGTTGATTGACCAAGAAGTGCTGCGGGAGGCCAGCACCCTCACCTCTGGATCTGCCCCTCCCACCGTCACCTTGAACCTGCCGGAGGTGGTCAAACCGGGATCCACCTATTCGCTGCAGGCGATTGTGGCAGAGCCTCTCACCCACTCTTTGCTGTTGGGCGCCGTTGCCGAACAACCCGTTGCCGGGGCGGGCTACCCAGAGGTGACCTCGTTTGCTCTCGAACCTCTACAGGCCGGAGGGATCTTCCTACAGGCAGATGCTCCGCAAGAACCCCGTTCTGAGTGGATTTCTGTGATGTTGGTTAACCAAACCGGCATCACGCTGGAGAGTCGGCGTCTTATCGTCAGCGATCGCTTGGCTCTGGAGGGATCCCTGGCCATCCCCACCGTCCCTTAGGAAATCTTCAGGATGATGAGGAATGGCTCTGGGGTAATCTGGACAGGCAGTTGAGCTTGTTAAGATGGGAAACTA
>NZ_JANSHW010000266.1:0-5773 GCF_047461815.1 Synechococcus sp. R6-10 | reverse complement strand
GAACACCAGTGCTCCCGCGGCTGCTATGGGGGATTCTTGCAACGGGTGGAAGAGGGCACCCTCATGGGCCATGTGGTGGAGCATGTGGCCTTGGAACTGCAGACTCTGGCCGGCATGAAAGTGGATTTTGGCCGCACCCGCGAAACCTCCACCCCCGGCACCTACAACGTGGTGTTCGAGTATCAAGAGGCAGAGGCCGGGCGCTTTGCGGCCAAAGCTGCAGTCTACCTCTGTCAGGCTTTGGTGGACGGAGAAGACTACCGCCGCGACCTAGAACTGGACATTCAAGAGTTGCGAGAGATCCGAGAGAACGTCCGCTTCGGCCCCAGCACCCAAGCTTTGCTGGACGAGGCCGCCCTGCGCGGGATCCCCTATCTGCGCCTCAACAAGGGATCCCTGGTGCAACTGGGGTACGGCGTCTACCAAAAGCGCATCGAAGCCACCACCACTGAAAAAACCAGCATCATTGCCGCCGACCTGGCCGCCAACAAGCGGGCCACCAAAGAACTGCTGCAGGACATGGGGATCCCGGTGCCCAAGGGCTATACGGTGCGTCGCCGCAGCGAGTTGGCAGCCACCATCGAGGATGTCGGGGGCTTTCCGGTGGTGATCAAGCCCCTTAACGCCAACCACGGCAAGGGCATCACCGTCAACATCACCAGCCTGGAAGCCGCCGAGATCGCCTACGATGCCGCCAGCCAATACTCCGATGTGGTGTTGGTGGAAAAGCACCTGGTGGGGGATGACTACCGACTGCTGGTGATCAACAACAAGCTGGTGGCTGTGGCCAAGCGGATCCCAGCCTATGTGGTGGGAGATGGCCGCTCCACCATTCAAGAGCTGATCGACGAAGTCAACAGGGATCCGCGGCGGGGGTTTGGCCACGAAAACGTGCTGACCCAAATTAGCGTTGATGACATGACCCTGCGTATCCTCGAAAGCAAAGGCTACACCCTGGATACGGTGCTGCCCAAAGGAGAACATTGCACCCTCAAATCCACCGCCAACCTGAGCACCGGAGGCATCGCCGTCGATTGCACCGATATCATCCATCCCTACAACGCCTTCATTGCCGAACGGGCAGCTCAGATCATCGGCCTGGATGTGGCGGGCATCGACCTCATCTGCCCGGACATTGCCCAGCCCGTCAACGAAACCGGTGGCGGCATTGTCGAGGTGAACGCTTCTCCGGGTTTGCGCATGCACCTGGCCCCCAGCGAAGGGATCCCGCGCAATGTGGCTGAGCCCATCATCGACATGCTCTTTCCCCCCGGCAGCCACACCCGCATCCCCATCCTGGCCGTCACCGGCACCAACGGCAAAACCACCACCACCCGCCTGATCGCCCACATCCTCAAAGGCATCGGCAAGCGGGTCGGCTTCACCACCACCGACGGCGTTTACATCCAAAACCATCAAATTGCCAAGGGAGACATGACCGGCCCCCACAGCGCCCGCCTGGTGCTCAGGGATCCCACCGTAGAAGTGGCGGTGCTGGAAACGGCGCGAGGCGGCATTTTGCGAGAGGGGCTGGGGTTTCCGGAATGCGATATCGGCGTGGTGCTCAACGTAACCTCAGATCACCTGGGGTTGGGGGATATCGAAACCCTAGAAGACATGGCCCGCGTCAAATCCGTCTTGGTGGAAGCGGTACACGAGCGGGGCTACGCTGTCTTGAATGCCGATGATGGTCTGGTGGCCGCCATGGCCGCCAATGTCAAGGCGACAGTGGCCTATTTCAGCATGAACCCGGAAAATCCCCTCATTCAAAAGCACATTGCTTCCGGGGGCATAGCAGCTGTCTATGAAGAGGGCCACATCTCCATTTTGAAACGGGGCTGGAAACTGCGCATAGAAGATGTAACCAAAATTCCCCTCACCCTCTCTGGCAAGGCCAGCTTCATGATCCAAAATGTGCTGGCCGCTACTTTGGCAGCCTTCCTGCACGGGGTTTCCATCGACGACATCCGCATGGCGCTGGGCACCTTCACCAGTTCTGTAGCCCAGACCCCCGGTCGCCTCAACTTGTTTGATGTAGGGGGCTACCAGGTGTTGGTGGACTATGCCCACAACCCAGCAGGTTACGAAGCCATTCAAAGTACCCTGGAGCGCTGGGATTGCCAACGAAAAATTGGGGTTATCGGCGGGCCTGGGGATCGGCGCAACAGCGACCTACGAGAGCTGGGAGTCTTGGCAGCGCGCATGTTCGACCGGGCCATTGTCAAAGAAGATGATGACCGGCGAGGACGGGAACCAGGCGAGGTGGCCGCCCTAATCCGGCAGGGTTGGGAACAGGAAAAGGCAGGGGATCGTCTGCAGGAAATCTTGGATGAGGCAACTGCTATCGAAACCGCTCTGGAGAAAGCCGAACCCGGAGACCTGGTGGTGATCTTTCCGGCGGATGTACAGCGCACCATCCAGATCATCACCCGCTTTCAAGACAAGCTCAATCCCAAACCCAGTTACCGTGGCTCCTCCTACAGCATCGGCCCAGATTTGATCTCCCCCAGCCCTGACGTCAAACTGTCTTAGGCTGGCTGCCGACAACTCCAGAGTGCTCTATGGCCTCCATTCCTGGACAGACATCGAGAATTGAGTGGGCGGAGGTGACCCATAAGTCCTCGGCGGCGATATCCTAAGTTTAGGCTGGCGGGGGCAGGGCAGTTTGTCTCTTCTCTTAGAAAGAAGCAGGTGTTCGGCTTGAGGGATCCCCGGCTTTCAAGGGGCCCTAAGCATCTCCAAAAAAAGCCTGAGGACGTCAGGGATCCAGACGTCAGGGATCCAAAAGGGCTTGAGGATCCTATCCCGCTAACGAGCAAGGACTCCGTCTCGCTGACATAATGGGAAGGTCGTTAGGGTAGTCGTGAACTTGGCAAGGTAGGAAAACAGCTCATGGACAGCGCTCTGCTTCAAGCGGCTCGCCAGATTTATCAATTTCATCTGCAGCATCGACCGGAAGTGCTGGAGCAACCCCCGCGGGGAGTAGTCATCCACCGCCGTACCCTGCGAGGGGATCTGATCTTTTCCGAGTTTCCCATTCTCTTGCCCCAGGAAACTTTTATTCCGCTGCAGCAATTGGAGCCGCTGCGGTGAGGCACAAGGAGCTACGCTGACAGAGCAGATCCTTCCTTTTTCTGCCTTTAGGGACTCCGTCCTGCCGACGCGATGGGAATGGCTGCCATGCTCGAGATTCTCCCCTACTGCACAACGCTCACATGATGTGGCTGAGCATGATGTGGCTGAGCAGCGCCGACGCCAACAGAATCTGGGAGCTGCGCCTACTGGGCTGGGTGCTGGTACTGGTGCTGGGGGCCTGTGTGGGCAGCTTCTTGAACGTGGTGGTCTATCGCCTGCCGCAGGGCCTTTCTCTGCTCCATCCCGGATCCCATTGTCCAAGCTGCAAGACGCCGCTGGGCCCCACGGAGAACATTCCCATCCTGGGCTGGTTGTTGCTGCGCGGTCGCTGCCGCCATTGTGGAGCGCAGATTAGCTGGCGCTACCCTGCCGTTGAGGCGTTGACAATGGGCCTGTTTGCCCTCAGCATCGGCGCTTTGGGGTTTTCTGCCCAAGGGATCCTCACCTGCATCTTGTTGAGCTGGCTGTTGGCCCTGGCGCTCATCGATCTGGATACCTTTTTGCTGCCGGAGGAGCTGACCCGTTCAGGCCTGGTGGTGGGGCTTTTGGCCCGCCTGGCTCTGCCGTGGCTCCAGGGATCCGGATCCCTGGCCGCTACAGGCCTGTCACTGGTGGAAGGGATTGCAGGAGCTGTGCTGGGCCTCTGGCTGCTGGAGGGCATTGGCCTCTTGGCCCGTTGGGTCTTGGGGCGGGAGGCTATGGGCGGGGGAGATGGCAAGCTGTTGGCCCTGATCGGCATGTGGTTGGGCTGGCAGGGGGTGGTGGTGGCCCTTCTTTTGGGTTCCGGGTTTGGCCTGCTGGCTGGCTTGCTGGCCATGACCAAGGGGCGGGCCCGCCTGGGAAAGCCCATCCCCTTCGGCCCCTACTTGGCTATGGGCGGAGGGGTAGCCGCTCTAGCCGGATCCCAACTGGTGGAGGGCTACCTACGCTGGGCCGGATTGGTGGGGTAGAGGGAACGTCCATTCAACATTGGATACTTCATGTTTCGGGATCTATGACTTCAAACTGATCGGGAAAAAGAATGAGATTAAAATATCGAAAACCTCCTACCAAGCTCAAATCCGGAACCGCTAAATCAACCGCATAGCCTTCAGTGGGATCTGAGTAACATTCCACAATGGATCCCTGAGTTCCAGCAGGAATAGTGGTCTCGCTGAAATACTCCTTGACATCTGCCACAGTTTTGACTCTACTGTATGGCTTGATTCTAGAAGTGGTTTTACTCATCATTGTGTACCTCTAACCAATTGGTGACCAAACGAGGGATTAAACTTTCCTTATCAACCTGCCACACGGTCACTAAAGTGCCTTTTTTCTGATTGAGGCCCAAAATTTCAATCTTGACTCGATAGCGGCTTCCATAGGGTGTTGGAAACGGATCCCCGGCTAAGGCGCAAGGCAGAGCAGCAGTAACCTGTTGCAGAATGTGAGCAAATCCCACCCTTCTTCCCTCTGGTGTACTGACATCATAGCCAAGCTCTGCAAAGGCAATCCACTTGCCTTGATTTCCAGGATTAGCTGGATTCATAGAGTAATCAACGAACTTGGCAGGATCCACTGCTGCTTCAGAAGCCCTGGGCAAGGATCCGGCCATGGTTGCAGCTTTTGCCGACTTCACGTAAGGTCTAAGGACTCCGTCCCGCTGGCGCGAACAGTAGCCCAGACGTCTCACGCTAACCTGAAACAACCATATTAATTACTCCACCCCTTCGATTCTGTCCTCGATCTCCTGATACAGCTCCTGCAGGCGCTCGATATTGGCCTGGGAAGTCTGCCAATAGCCACGCCCATGCACCTCTAGCAGGGATCCGACAATGCGCCGGAAGGAGTGGGGGTTGAGGTTCATCAAGCGCTGCCGCATCGCCTCGTCCTTGATGAAAGTCTCGTTGGTTTCCTCGTAGATCCAGTTGTCCACCGCGCCTGCCGTGGCCGACCAGCCCGAAGTGTTGACCAACCGCTTGGCGATCTCCCGTACCCCTTCGTAGCCGTGCTTGAGCATCCCCTCATACCACTTGGGGTTGAGGAGCTTGGTGCGGGCGTCCAGACGGATGGTTTCGCTCAGGGTGCGGATCTGGGCGTTGGGCGTGGTGGTATCTGCCATGTAGGCCGAGGGGGCCTTGCCATCCGGGCGCAGGCTCTGCACCAGCTTGGTGGGATCCGCGTCGAAGTAGTGGCTGACATCGGTCAGGCTGATCTCCGAGGAGTCCAGGTTCTGGAAGGTCACATCCACCGTTTTCAGGCTGGCCTCGAAGAGCTGTCGCATCTGTTGGTTGGGCAGATTCGAGCCGAAGGCAAAGGACTTGCGGGATAGGTACATCTCCCGCAGCTCGCTTTCATCTTCCCAAGAGCTGTTTTCCACCGCCAGGTTGATGTTGGCGGAGTAGGATCCGGAAGCGTTGGAAAAGACCCGCGTTGCCGCCTGCTCCAACGTCAGCCCCAGTTCTTCTGCCTGCTGCAAGGCGTGCTTGCGCACAAAGTTCAGCTCCGGTGGCTCCACCGCTGCGGCCGCCAGCTTCACCGCCCGGTCGATCAGGTCCATCTGGTTGACAAACAGATCCCGGAACACCCCCGAGCAGTTCACCACCACATCAATGCGGGGCCGGCCCAGTTCCTCCAAGGGGATCAGCTCCACCTTGTT
>NZ_JANSHW010000265.1:0-5100 GCF_047461815.1 Synechococcus sp. R6-10 | reverse complement strand
ACCCCAAAAGCAGGCAGTGGAGAGTGAAGGGGGACTGCCATCTCCTGCTCGCGTAAGCCGATAGCCCCCACCTCTGCCATCACCTTATCGCGCAAGCTGGCAGGCGGGAGTACTCCTGGCAATCCGTAGGGCAACAATTCCAAGGTTTCTTGCAAGGCTTGCAGTTCGGCCACCAGCAGAGGGTCTTGAGTTAGGCGTGCCTCTAGAGCACTCGCCTGCTCGGGAGACAAGTCCCCCAGCAGATAGCCGGCCAGTTCTTCCCGTTCCTCTGTTAAAGGGGGCGAGGTGGATAAGGACTCCGTCCCGCCGACGCGAAAGGACTCCGTCCCGCTGACGCGATCAGACATGGCCATCCTGACGACAGAACTCAACTCCAAACCTAGGACGCGGTCCCGCTAACGCGAGCAGAAACCCAGAAGGGCGCGCAGGGATCCCCGCAATTTGCAGAGGGCTTGGCGAGAGCGGGTCTTAACCGTCCCCAACGGGATCCCCAATTGGCGAGCAATGTCCGCCTGGCTCAACCCTTGGTAATAGAGCAACTCCAGGATCTGCCGTTGGTTTTCGGGCAATTGGCTGAGGGCCGCTTGCACCGCTTGCCGCCGCTCCTCGATGGAAACCTGCTCAAAAGGGAGCGGGATCTTGCTATGGGACTCCGTTCCGTCAACACGAACGGCGCTGAGAAGGGTTTGCCAGCGTTTCAACAGAAGTTGGTGGCTGCCCTGAGAACGCAGACGGTCAATGGCCCGCGAGCGGGTCAGGATGCACAAAAAACTGCTCAGGGATCCCCGCCGCTCGCGCGACTCGGACGGAGTCCTTGGATCACAGCCAACCTTGCGCCACAGCTCGACAAACACCTCCTGAGTCAGGTCTTCTGCCTCGGCCACGTGGCCCAGGATCTTGAAGGCCAGCCCATAGACCAAGCCGGCATAGCGATCGTAGAGCGCAGCCAGAGCAGCAGGTTGCCCCGCCTTGAGCGCTTCCATCAGCTCCCAATCGGCGCGGGATGACCAATCTCTCACCCGCTCACGCCAGCGGGACGGAGTCCCTGGTTGCTCACCCATGCTACACCCAGTTTCGCCCCACACAACTAGAGGATAAACCTGCCCGATCGCGCCAGCGGGACGGAGTCCTTAAGTCTACCCCCTCAGCCACGACGGGTC
Organism: Synechococcus sp. R6-10; assembly: GCF_047461815.1. Classification (NCBI taxonomy): domain Bacteria; kingdom Bacillati; phylum Cyanobacteriota; class Cyanophyceae; order Synechococcales; family Synechococcaceae; genus Synechococcus; species Synechococcus sp. R6-10. Next base: position 3,940 of record NZ_JANSHW010000265.1, on the reverse strand, counting down.
GCCCATTCCAGGCTGAGCAAGGCCGTGTTCACCAGCAAGGCCAGGGATCCCACCGCCAGGGATCCGGCCCAGATCTTGTCGTAGCGACCGGCCTGGGCAATGCCATCGAACAGCAGGGTTCCCAGTCCCCCTGCCCCAAACTTGGCGCCCACGGTGGCAATGGCAATGGCCACAATCGCCGCCAAGCGCAGCCCTGCCAAAACAATGGGCAGCATGAGCGGCACCTGCACCTGCCACCACCGTTGCCAGAGGTTCATCCCCATGCCCTTGGCAGCTTCCAGGATGGCAGGCTCGACCGAGCGCAGGCCCACGCAAAAATGGCGCACCAAGATCACCTGCGTGTAGATCACCATCGCCACCACCACCGAGCGGGCATTGAGGCCAAGCCAGGGCACCAACAAAATGATCAAAGCCAGGCTGGGCACTGTGTACAGGATGCTGAGGATCCCCATGACCGGCAGGGCCAACCAGCGCACGTGGTGAACCAGCAGAGCCAGCGGCACCGCCAGCACCACCGCCATGCCCAAGGTCATCCCCACCATCGCCAGATGCTCTTGGGTGAGCTGCCACATCAGGCCGGGGTGGTTGAGGAGATAGCTCACGCGGATCCCCCCTCCAGCATGGCCAAGCTGCGAATGTGATCCAAGGTCAAAACGCCGATGGCCCGCCCGTCCTCCCACACCGTCAGGGCTGCCGCCCCTGTGCGCAACAGCAGGGACAAGGCTTGCCGCAAAGTGGCCTGGGGCCTCACCATCGCTCCCTCTTGGATTTTGTGGTTGTGCGGGATCCCGGCCATCGCCGTTTCCACCCGCAGCACACTCAACTGCCGTACCATGTCATCTGCCCCCAGCAGTTCCCTGACAAAGGGAGTAGCCGGCTGGGTGAGCAGCCGAAAGGGAGTGTCGAACTGCACCACCCGCCCCTTCTGCATCACCAAAATGCGATCCGCCAGGCGCAGCGCCTCTTCCACATCGTGGGAGACGAACAGGATGGTTTTTTTCAATTGCCGTTGCAGGCGCAGGATCTCCTCTTGCAGCTTGCTGCGGGTAATGGCGTCGATGGCCCCAAAGGGCTCGTCCATCAGCAGCAGCCCTGGATCCCCGGCCAGCGCCCGCGCCAGCCCCACCCGCTGTTGTTGTCCGCCCGACAGTTGAGCAGGGTAGCGGTTTCTGTACTCATGGGGGGGCAAATTAACCAAGCTGAGCAGCTCGTCCACCCGCTCGCGGATGCGCTCCTTCGCCCATCCCAAAAGTCGCGGCACCACCGCCACATTCTGGGCCACCGTCATGTGGGGAAACAGCCCCGATTGCTGGATAACATAGCCGATCCGCTGCCGCAGAGCCGTGACGGGAAACTGGCGGATATCCCGCCCGTCCAAGCGAATCTGCCCCTGGGTGGGATCCAGCAAGCGATTCACCATTTTCAGAAGGGTGGTTTTGCCGCAGCCAGAAGGCCCCAGGATGACCACCAACTGGCCCGATTCTATGGAAAAACTGCACTCCTCCACAGCCGGCTGGGAACTGTGGGGAAAGCGCAGCGATACCCGCTCGAACTCGACGGTGCTCACCTCAGGGTCTCATGCAACAGGCAAGGTTATTTCTTGAGAATGCCGGCTTCCACCAAGAAAGTTCTGGCCACCTCCGCCGGCTCCTTGCGGTTGCCGCTCACCTCGTAGTTCAACCGCTGCATCACCTCGTCCGTCAGCAGGGGGGAAAGGGCATTTAAGGCAGCGGCAATGCCGGGGTTGGCCTCTAGGGTGTCCTTGCGCACCACCGGCGCCACCTGGTAGGGGGGGAAAAGCTGCTTGTCATCCTCCAGCAGCACCAGGTCAAAGGCGGCAATTTCTCCATCGGTGCCGAAGGCCACTGCCACATCCGCTTCCCCATTGACCAAGCCCTGGTAGCGGAGGCCGGGATCCACTGCTTTGTAGGCCTTGAGCCGGAAATTACCGTAGACGGCTTGGATCCCAGGTAGGCCATCCTCGCGGGCTTGAAACTCCGGCGGCCCGATCATCACCAGCTCGCCCGCTTTGGCCACCATGTCCGAGATGGTGGCGATGCCCAGCTCAGCCGCTCTAGTTCGGGTCATGGCCAGGGCCTGGGTGTTGTTCAGGGGGGCGGGATCCAGCCAAATCAATCGGAACCGGCTCTCGTACTCGCGGGCCACCGTCGCGTACACCTCTGCCGGGTCGCCGCTGGTGGGCAGTTTAAGCACCGTCAGCAGGCCGGTGCCGGTGTACTCTGGGTAGAGATCGATCTCGCCGCTCAGCAGGCCCGCATGAGCTACCGGCGTGCCCCCCAGGTTGAGCTTGCGCTCCACCGTGAACCCTGCCGCCTCCAGGGCTAAGGCGTACATTTCCCCCAGAATAAACTGCTCGGTAAAGTCCTTGGAGCCGACGGTAATGGGCTTGGCGAGGCCCCCTTGGGGAGTGAGAACAAGAGCTGCCAGCCCCGACAGGGCTAGCAAAGCCAAGCGACGAGTGGTTTTCAGCATAGGCAAGGGGAGAAGAGGGATCCCAGGCTAATGACAAGAGGCCCTGCCGAGAGCGTTCCGGCCTGGGCCAGGAAGTTTCGACTGTTAAGTCACCATTAAACCATTATTTTCCCTGAGCCGTAACTGCAAGAACCAACCGTAGAGATCGCCAGTACGGTCACTGCAAGTTGGTTTGAAATAGCCCAAGTGTTCAGCACCGCCCCAGCCCCTCTCCCAGGGGAAGAGGGAAGTTCACCCCCATTGAGAACAACCCTGCTGTGTCGCTGGGGTCTCGGAGGGGTGGTGAACAACGTCCAATCGCGCCAGCGGGACGGAGTCCTTTCAGCCTCCGCTCGGAACCGGGAAAGAGCCCGTTACCGCCCGGATCTTCTGTCGTCGCCCGGCCCGCTCGATCTCCAGCTCCAGGGTGCTGCCCACCTCAGTGCGCTCCACCTCCTGTTGCACCTGATCGGCTGTGGTTACGGCACGACCATTGATGGAGAGAATGACATCCCCAGACCGCAGCCCTGCCCGTTCCGCTGGGGATCCCTGGATGACTTCGCCAATCAGTACACCCTGATCCACCGTTATCAAAATGCGGCTATTGGGATCCTGGTTGAGGCGCTCCTTCAGCTCTGGAGTCAGCGTGAGCATGCGGATGCCCAGGTAGGGGTGATCCACCTTGCCGCGAGTGATCAACTGATTGGCCACCCGCTGGGCCGTCTCAATGGGGATGGCGAAGCCCAACCCTTGCGCTCCCTGGATGATGGCGGTGTTCACCCCTATCACCTCCCCTTGAGCGTTGAGCAGCGGGCCGCCGGAGTTGCCGGGGTTAATGGCCGCATCCGTTTGGATAAAAGATACCCGCTTGTCAGGCACCCGAATCTCCCCGCTGGAACGGCCCAAAGCGCTGATGATCCCAGCCGTAACGGTGTTATCCAAACCCAGGGGGTTGCCGATGGCAATGGCCCACTGGCCCGGCTCCAGGGTTTCCGAGCGCCCCAGCTTCACGGTCGGCAGGTTCTGGGCGTTGATCTTCACCACGGCGATGTCCGTAACCGGATCCGAACCGATTACCTGCCCATCAAAGCTGCGGGTATCCTTGAGCGTCACCGTTACCTTGTCGGATCCCTCGACCACATGGGCATTGGTGATGATCTGGCCGTCTGGGCTGATGATGAACCCAGAGCCGGTTCCCTGCTGTCGCCGCTGCCGAGGGATGGAAGGGATCGCTTGGCCAAAGAAATCCCGGAAAAAGGGATCGCTGAAAAACTCCTCAGGAAAAGGCGCAGGGGCGCGCACCGTCCGCTCCGAATCAATGCGAACCACCGCCGGCCCCACCTTTTGGGCCACATCGGCGATGAAATTCAGGTTCAGTTGGGCCGGGGTTGTCGTCGTTTGGGCAGATACCCCCTTGCCCCCCACCAGAGCCGCTCCCAGCCCAATGCCCAGCAGCACCAGCAGCACT
>NZ_JANSHW010000264.1:0-2374 GCF_047461815.1 Synechococcus sp. R6-10 | reverse complement strand
TTATTGTCCCTTACATGTCTTTGCATTTTGGCTTGGGTGGGGGAGGGGGTAACTTTGGAAAGACTGCTCCTGGCTGTCGCGGCAACGGCGGGGATCCGGCCAGTCTGTTCGGGGGAGCGGGGGGTGGGGTGCGCATCGAGCCAGTTGGCTTTCTGGTGATCCGAGGCGAGCGAGTGGAGCTGCTGACCACCGTCCAGAAGCCCGACCAGTGGAACCAACTCAGCGAGACTCTGGTGCCCCTGTTGCAGCAGTGGCTGCAAAATCGTGCCGGCAACTCCTGAAGGGACTAGCCGCGAATGGAGAGGCGGGATCCCTGGGGAGAGGGTTGTACCTCAATGCGGCGGGGGAAAGCATCCTGCAGGCTGGGGATGTGGGTAATCACCAAGATGCAGGCAAAGTCCGGGGCGATGGCGTTGATGGCAGCCAGCAGTTGGGCGCGCCCGGTGGCATCCTGGGATCCAAACCCCTCGTCGATGATTAAGGTTTGCAGGTCGGATCCCGAGCGCTGGGTGAGCAGGCGGGACAAGGCCAGGCGAATGGCGAAGTTGATGCGGAAGGCTTCTCCACCGGAGTAAGTCTCGTAGGGGCGGGTGCCGTGGGGATCGGCAATGAGAATGTCGAGGGTGTCATAGGGACTCCGTCCCGCTACGGAGGACAGCTTGGCCGGTGAGCAATAGCGTCGCCCGGAGCGCTGGGTAACCAATTGCAGGTGTAGGCGGTGTTGGGTAAGGCGGGCCAGGATCTGGTTGGCCTGGGCTTCCAGCTCGGGCAGGACATTTTCGACGATCAGGGCGGGGATGCCGTTGCGACCGTAGGCATTGGCCAGCTCTTGGTACACCTGCTGCTGGCGGCGGGCCTGTTGCAGTTGCTGTTCCAGCTCGGCCTGTTCCGCCTGCTGTTGAACCGCCTGTTGTAGCCGTTGTTGGGCGGCCCCTATCTGAGACAGCACCTCATCCAGCCGCCGGCGGTGCTCCCGCAGGGTTTGGCGGATCCCTTCCAGCTGAGCAGGCAAAACCTCGGGATGCTCCGCCAGTTGTTGCTGAAGCCGTTCCAGCTCTTGGGTGGCTTGGGCAAAGTGCTGGCGGCTTTCCTGCAGGCGTTGGGATAAGGCTTGGGTGCGGGCTGCCACCTCCGGCAGTTCCTGGCGGGCCACCTGTAGGGCTTGCAGGCGCACCGGCCAGAGTTGCGCTTGGGCCAGTTCGGCTTTCACCTGCTGGTGCAGGGATCCATCGTAGCCCAGGTGGTTTAACGCCTGTTCCACCTGAGCCAACCGCTCCGCCAGGGGAGAATCCGATCGCGCTAGCGGGCCGGAGTCCTTGGATACCGCCTGTTGCAGGGTTTCCAGTTGTGCCTGTAGGGAGGCGATTTGCTCGCAGAGGCGAGAGCGGCGCTCTTGGGCCTTGCGGAGTTCTTGAGAGCGGCCCAGGGCCCAGCGCCAGCGCTCCAGTTCTCCCCGTTGTAGAGCGTGCTCGCGCTCGTCATAGCCCAGTTGGTGCAGGGCCTGCTGGATCTGCTGGAGCTGTTGCCGAGCTTCTTGAGCGTAAGCTTCCCGGTCAAGGATTTCCCTCAACTCTGCCGCCTCTGCTTGCCAGAGCTGGATTTGCCGACAGCGCTCCTGCTCGGCTTCCCACTGCTGTTGCAATCGCCCTTGAAGGTGCAGGCGCTCATCCCAAGTGGCCAGTTCTTGGCTAAGACGGCGGTATTCTTCTTGCAAGAGTTCGATCTCCCGGTCGGCCACCGCCAGTTGTTCGCGGATAACAAACAGTTCGCCGGCAATTTCCTCTTGACGCTCGCGGTGTTTTTTCAGCACCACATCCCGCAGGCGCGGGCTGAGGGGACGGGCGCAGAGGGGGCAAGTCCAGTTGCGACGGCGTTGCGGAGCCATAAAGCCGGATCCCTGCGGCTCTGGTGTTGGCGTTGCGGGGGATGGCTCGGCAGGCTGGCCGACAGAAGATAGGGCCGGGGATCCCTCCTCTTGTTCTGCTGCCTCCTCGACAAGGGCCGTCACCCTCGCCAAAGTGGGGATGGGGCGGCGCTCTCCCTGATCTTGTTCGCCTCGCGGAGCACTTTGAGCGGAAAACGCCTCTTGACCTTCCTCCCAGGTGGTCACCAACAGGCGGCAGCGTTCTTCTTCCTGTTGCCACTGTTGCTGGAGAACCCGCTGGCGTTCCTGGAGCTTTTGCACGAACAGCCGCCGTTCTTGGACTTTTTCCAACACCCGCTGCTGGTAGAGACGCCGTCGCTCCAGCTCTGCCAAGGCGGCCTCTCCTTCGGCGATTTTCTGCTCCAGTTGCTGCTGCTGTTGGGCTAGAGTTTCCTGGCTTTGTAGTTGCTGGCTGAGAAGCTGAACGCGGGCTTGCAGGCGTTCCCGCTC
>NZ_JANSHW010000263.1:0-4094 GCF_047461815.1 Synechococcus sp. R6-10 | reverse complement strand
AAGCCCGCCACCGGCCCTGCCCCCGAAGCCACCCCAAAGGCCAAGGCCATCGGCAAGGAAACAATCGCCGTCGTCAGCCCGCCGAAGAGATCCCCGCGCCAGTTGTCTAGGCTCAGACGTCGGTGCCAATCCAGAAATCTCTTGCCGCCGGACTGTTGTTCTTTCGCTTGGCTCAGCATGCCCCAAAGCCCTCGACGCTATGGGCAGCCTATCATTGAACGTTACTATAGAGATCATGCTAGAGAATAGATTTTCTTCTATAGTTTCCCTCAAGGATTCCCCTCCAAGCGAGGGCATGGGGCTTGAGCCGGTAGAGTTGTGTGAAAGTGAGAGTAGTCCACATAGCGATGCCCGTTGCTGTCCAGGTGGAGAATATCGGCAAATCGGTGGCCCCAGAGAATCTCATCGGCCAAGTAGGAGTGGCGAGCATGGATGGTTTGGGAAAAGGTGTCGTCGATGCCGGTCAGGGTAATGATCAGCTCCGCTTGGCCCACCTGTAAATCTCGATCCATGAGGCTGTAGAGAGGGCCGCCGATGAACCACCGAGCCTCTCCTACTGGAAGTCAGCCAGCCTTCACAAAGGGCGAATGGTAGACTGGGAATACAAAAGCTTTCTGCTCAATTCAATCACCTTCAGTCTGCCACGGTCAGGGTTGGTTTCTCGATAAACTTCCATGAACCCACTGCGCCAAGGCCGACTGGGATCCCTTACGGATAACCCAACCCCATGAGCGACAACGAATCGACGGCGCGCATCATCTCCACCGACCTGCAGCGGGAGATGTCGCAGTCCTACCTGGAATACGCCATGAGCGTGATCGTCGGGAGGGCTTTGCCAGATGCGCGGGATGGCCTGAAGCCGGTGCACCGCCGCATTCTCTACGCCATGCACGAGTTGGGCCTGACGGCGGATCGCCCCTTTCGCAAGTGTGCCCGCGTGGTGGGGGATGTGATCGGGAAATACCATCCCCATGGGGATCAGGCCGTCTATGATGCGCTGGTGCGCATGGCTCAAGATTTCTCCATGCGGGAGCGGCTGGTGGATGGGCATGGCAACTTCGGCTCTGTGGACAACGATCCGCCGGCAGCTATGCGCTATACCGAGTGTCGGCTGACTGCCTTTGCCCAAGAAGCCCTGCTCCAAGATATTGACGCCAACACTGTCGATTTTGTCGGCAACTACGACGGATCCCAGCAAGAACCCCTGGTGCTGCCGGCGCGGATCCCGCAACTGCTCTTAAACGGCTCTTCCGGCATTGCCGTGGGCATGGCCACCAACATCCCGCCTCACAACTTGAGCGAATTGGTGGACGGCCTGATCGCCCTCATCCACAACCCCAACCTGACCAGCCTGGAGTTGATGCAGTGGATCCCGGCCCCCGACTTCCCCACCGGGGCGCTGATCATGGGCCAAGAGGGCATCCGCGAAGCCTACACCACCGGGCGCGGCTCCATCACCCTGCGGGGGGTGGCCACCGTCGAAACCATAGAGCAGCGGGGCCGACCGGTTCGGGACGCCATCATCATCACCGAACTGCCCTACCAAACCAACAAGGCAGCCATGATCGAGAAGATCGCCGAGCTGGTCAACGAGAAAAAGCTGGAAGGCATTGCCGACATCCGTGACGAGAGCGACCGCAGCGGCATGCGGGTGGTGATCGAGCTAAAGCGGGATGCCCAGCCGCAGGTGGTGCTCAACAACCTCTACAAGCAAACCCCCCTGCAGGCCAACTTCGGGGTCAACATGCTGGCCATCCTCAACGGCGAGCCGCGCACCCTGACCCTGCGGGACGCGCTGCAGGCTTTTCTGGATTTTCGGGAAGAGGTGATCGAGCGGCGCACCCGCTACGAGCTGCAAAAAGCCGAAGAGCGGGATCACCTGCTGCAGGGCTATCTCTTGGCTTTGGGGCAGTTGGATCGGGTGATTGCCCTCATTCGGGGAGCCGCCGATACCGCCACAGCCCGAGAGGAATTGCAGGCGGTGTTGGGCCTGAGTGAAGCCCAAGCCGACGGGATCCTGCAGATGCAGCTGCGCCGCCTCACCGCCCTGGAAGCGGAAAAAATCCAGGCCGAGCACGAAGACTTGGTGAGGCAAATTGCCGACCTGCGGGATATTCTGGCCCGCCGAGAACGGGTGATGCAGATCATCAGCGAAGAGCTGCAGCAGCTCAAAGCCCGCTTTGCCAGCCCGCGCCGTTCCCGCCTCTGTTTGGAGGATGGGGAGCTGGGAACGGATGATCTGATCGAAAATCGGGAGACGGTTATCTTTCTAACCGAGCAGGGCTATATCAAGCGCATGGGCCTTGAGGAGTTCCAGGTGCAGGGGCGAGCCACCCGCGGCAAAGCCGGCGCCCGCATCAAAGAAGACGATGCCATCGAACAGTTTTTTGCCTGTCGCAGCCACGACACCATCCTCTTTTTCACCAATCGGGGCGTAGTCTATACCCTGCCCGCCCACCAGATCCCCCAGGGGAGCCGCGCCGCCCGCGGCAGCGCCATCGTTCAGTTGCTGCCGATCACCCGGGAAGAGCGGGTTACGTCCATGGTGCCGGTGAGCCAGTTCAGCGACGACGAATATCTGGTGATGCTCACCCGCGGCGGCTACATCAAAAAAACGGCCCTCAGCGCCTTTGCCAATGTACGCTCCAACGGCCTGATTGCCATCTCTCTGGAAGAAAACGACGAACTGCGCTGGGTGCGCCGCGCCCGCTCCAGCGATGATGTGGTCATGGCGACCCGCCAAGGCATGTCCATTCGCTTCCCGGCGGATGACGAGCAACTGCGCCCTCTGGGACGGGCCACCCGGGGCGTGCGGGCCATTACCCTCAACGCCGGCGATGACATCGTCAGCATGGATATTATCTCTGCCGAATCGGTGATGGCTGCCGAGCGAGAGGGGGAGAAGCTGGCTAACCCTTGGGTGCTGGTGATCACCAAAGAAGGGCGGGGCAAGCGCTCGGCCATCGACAATTTCCGCCAGCAAAACCGCGGCGGCAAGGGGGTGATCGCCACCAAGTTCCGCCAGGCGTCGGACGAGCTGGCGGCCCTGCGCATCGTCAATGCCGAAGACGAGATCCTGTTGGTAACCGCCAGGGGCATTGTCATGCGCCAGTTGGCCAAGGCCATTCCCACCCAGTCCCGCGAGGCGACCGGGGTGCTGGTGCAGCGCCTGGATCCGGAAGACAGCATTGTGGGAGTTACAGTGGTACCCGCTGCCTTGGTTGCCGAGGAGGAGACCTCAGAAGCCAGCGCTTGATCCCCGGCCGTTACTTAGGTACGGCATTTGCCGCCGCAGAAGGGTGGGATCCCGTACCGGAGAGGGTGAGGATGGGGTGTTACCTTTGGGATAGCCCAAATTCCGGGAACGGCAAAGGCCTGTGGGATCAGGCCGAGCGGCCCAGTTGGGATGGCATCTGCTGTGTTTGTGGAGCTGGGTTACTCCATGGCGAGCCCGTTGAACTTCATCCCTGGTTTTGAGGCATTGCAAACTCCGAGCCCCGACAACCGGCTCTGGCAATACCTGCAATCTCAGGATCCCAGCGTCTTTCAGGATATTGCCCGCAATTCTTCCCCAGAAGTGCTGGAGATCTTGGGCCACAACATCCGCAGCTTGGTGGGGAGCTTGCCCTCCGATCAATTCGGGGTTCAGATCATCACCAACCGCGAGAGCTTGGCCAAAATGCTCTCCGGCGCGATGATGGGCGGCTATTTCCTGCGGGTCATGGAGCAGCGCCTAGCCCTGGAGCAATCTTTGGGCAGTGCCTCCCAGCCTGCCAGCGCGGATCAGCCTTCGCCAGCAGAGGAGGAGGGCTAGGCTTGCAATCCACCTTTTAGCGCCGCCGAGGAGGTTCCATGCTGGATGCGGGTTTCCAGGCAAAGGGATCCCAGTTCAGCAGCCCACCGCGGCGGATTTTGGTTTGCCCGGATAGCTTTAAGGGATCCCTAACAGCCACGGCGGCGGCAGAGAGCATGGCCCGCGGGATCCAACAGGTGCTGCCGGAGGCCGAGGTGGAGCGGCTCCCCTTGGCCGATGGGGGAGAGGGCACCCTAGAGGTATTGCTGCCGACGCTGGGGAGAGAAAAAGGGTCTGTGGG
>NZ_JANSHW010000262.1:0-8207 GCF_047461815.1 Synechococcus sp. R6-10 | reverse complement strand
ATCATAACTTCCGCATTCCTCCCGACACTGACCCTACGGGTACAGTGCGGGGCTCCTGCAATTTCTAGCTGACGAACAGCTTTAAGTTGCATCGCTTCCTAACTTCCCTCTTCCCCTGGGAGTGGTCGCGGAAGCAGCGCGGAACGCTTGGGGAGTGTCCCAATCCAGTTTGGAATGGCTATGGCTTGCATGGCGAAGCCATACACTGTTGCCCAGGGCTGCAGCGATTGCATCCTGCTCGTTGCCAAACAGAATGGCAGTATCCCGCAAAGCTCTGATCTGACGCTGCGAAACTTCGGGTCTTTGCTCTCTCGAAAGGCCAACCCTGCCTCTTGAATGGCGTTCCGCTTGAGGTGGCAGGGATCCTCTTTCACCCACTGCGGCAGGTCAGTGCAGGATGATGTCCCCCAGCTTTCTGGCTGTTTTTGGAGCCCCCTGCTATCGCGAACGGCACAGCCGGTCTTTGTGGGCAACCACAAACGTATGCAAGCAGACACCAAAGTAATGGCCGGATTAGAGTCAGGCTCCTCTAGCGGGCCAGGTACCGTTCCAAGCGTCCCTGGAAAAATGACAAGATCAACGTCAGCAGCCAGTACCACAGCGCTGCCACCACCAAAGCCTCGAAGAAGTGCTGGCGCGGCAAACCTGCCTGTCGAGCCCGGCCCATCAACTCCTGCAAAGCAATGGCACTGGCCAGGGCAGTGTCTTTCTGCATGGCGATGAATTGATTGCCAATGTCGGGTAGGACAATTCGGAAAGCTTGCGGCAAAATGATGCACCACAGGGTTTGCCAGGGCTTAAGCCCCAGGGCATAGGCAGCTTCCCGCTGCCCAATGGGAATGGCTTGGATCCCGGCCCGGAAGATCTCGCTCATGTAGGCGCCATAGTTCAGGCTCAAGGCCAGCACCGCCGAAGTGAACGAGCCGAACACCAGACCCAGTTGCGGCAAAGCCTGGTAGATAAACAAAAACTGCAGGAATAGAGGTGTGCCCCGCATCAGCGAGACATAGAGAGCAGAGAGGCTGCTTAGAGGGGCAATTTGGGAGAGCCCCGCCAGCGCCGACAAAAAGGCCAAGGTGGTGGCACAGAGGATGGAGACCAAGGACAGTTGAAAAGTAGTGCCCACCCCTTGCGAGATAAACCACCACCACTCGCGCACAAAGTTGCCGTTGAGACGCAAGGTACGGATGGGGATCCCGGCCAACTCCAACTGTACCCCGCTGAAGGTGAACAGCAACAACAGCAGCCACAGAACCAACCACAACCCCTGGGCCACCGGGAACGGGATCCCTTTTCGAATCCGGGGCGGTGGGTAAATGGGCTGCTCCAGTGGGATAGAGTCTTTGCTCACTCAGCTTTTTTCGTCAGATCAATGCCGTAATACCGCTTCGAGAGGGCTGTTAGCGTGCCGTCCGCATGCATGGATTCTAAGATTTCGTTAATTTTGGCTTGCAAGCTCTCGGAAGGGGCAGGGCTGGAGCGATCCAAGGCCACAGCCAAGGCTTCATAGTAGACCGGATCCCCCAGAGTTTTCAGGGGCAGCCCTTCCCGAATGGCATTTTCAGCCGTCGGCAAAGCCGTCAAGACTGCATCCAAGCGGGTGCCATCCCCCAGTGCCAAGTCCTGCAGAGCCAGGCTATCGGTGTCGTAGATGCGAATGTCCACCCGCGGGGCCGGAACTTGGATGGTCTCTCCTTCCAGGGTGAGGTTGCCCTCCAGGTAAGCTTGGTAGGTGGTGGCGGTGCCCACCCCAACTCGCTTTCCTTCCAAGGCGGCGATATCTGTCAAGGTCGAGGCTTGGTGGACCACGAAGCTGGCGGGGGTGTAGTAGTAGGGAATGGTAAACAGCAGAGCTTTCTGGCGCTCGGCAGTTACGGTCATGGAGCCGACATTGACATCCCAGCGGCCATTCCAAGATCCGGCGGTGATGACATCAAAGTTGATATCCAAAAACTCAGCCTTTACCCCCAAGCGCTTGGCGATCTCGCGCGCCACATCCACGTCAAATCCTTCCCAACTGCCGTCGGGATTGAGGTAGCTCTGAGGCCGGTAATTGGAGTCGGTGGAAATCCGGAGCACCCCCCGCTCTTGAACTTGAGCCAACAAATCGCTACCTTGGGCCAGCAGGGATCCCTGGTGTGTGCCTAGAGCCCAGCATCCGGCCAGGGTCAAGCAAAGGGCTTGTAGGGATCGGCGTCGAGAAACAGACATCGGCGAAACCTCAGATGAAGGTGAAGGGCAAACCCATTGGAATCCATCCAAGCTATCCAAGGCTGTCACAATTCCCGTTGCAAGGTAGTATCACCTGACACTGCCGCTTTGGGTGGCTATTCCCGACTGGGGCGAGCGGGTCGCAATTCTCCAAACATGCTCTAAAAAAGGCAAATCAACTGTCTCAGGATTGAGCTTATGAATCCCAATTGAGATTGAAATATCTCCTCCAGAAAGGCATCCCCTGAGACTTGCGATCAAGACTCGTGCTGTGTTGCCCGAGGGGCAATCCGTATCCCTCTGTGGGCAACGGAGAATCGACGTTCTGGGTAGCAGAAAACATTTGGCTCGACCCAATGGATCCCCCTTAGCAATTGGGCGGAGAGGATGTCAATATCTTTGGAAGAGAACGGGGTTGAGGGTGGTTATGCAAGCGGTGATCTTGGCGGGTGGGAAAGGAACTCGCTTACGGCCCTTTACCTTTTTGCAACCCAAGCCTTTGTTGCCCCTCCTGGATGTGCCCTTTTTGGAATGGCTGATCGGGCGCTGCCGCCGAGCCGGCTTGACGGATATTTTGCTCAGCGTGGGTTATCTGGGCCAACAAATTGAGGCTGCTCTGGGAGATGGCGCTGCTTTGGGGGTGAAGCTCCGCTACATTCCCGAAGAGACGCCTTTGGATACGGCAGGAGCTTTGGTGCTGGCTCAGCCCTATTTCACCGGGGATCCCTTGGTGGTTTTCAATGCCGACATCCTCACGGATCTGGATTTGCAGGCGTTGATGCAATGTCATGTGCAGAGCAAGGCCATTGCCACCCTCACCCTCGCCCGCGTGGACGATATCACCGCCTATGGCCTGGTGGAAGTTGGGGAAGGGGGCCAGATCCAATCTTTTCGGGAAAAACCCACCCCTGCAGAAGCCCTCACCCTCACCACCGACACGATCAACGCCGGCACCTATGTCTTGGATCCGGCCATTTTTAAAGACTACCCCAGTGGGGATCCCCTCAGCTTTGAGCGGCGTATCTTCCCCGATTTGCTCAGGCAAGGGCAACGGATGCAAGCTTATCTCCACGCAGGCTACTGGCGGGATCTGGGCACGCCAGCCAGCTATTACCACGGCCAACTGGACATTCTCCTGGGTCGAATGACGGATTTTCCCTTAGAAAATGTGCAGCAACAGGCGCCGGGGATATGGGTGCACAAAACGGCTGAGATCCATCCCAGCGCTCAACTGCACGCCCCCTGCTACATCGGCGCCCACACCCGTTTGGGATCCCAAGCTCAGATTCCGGCAGGCACCATCCTCGGCAGCCACAGCTGGGTAAATGGATCCCTGCAGCCGGGAGCCTACGGGCCGAGAGTCCTGGTAGTGTAGGTTAAGTGCAAGTTAAGTTCACGACCATCCAGGACAAAGCCATCAGCAAATGGAGCTACCACAAACCGGGGAACGCTGGGATCCCTACCTTGCCTCTGTGGCTGCTCGCTTTAATCGGGAGCTGGAAATTCAACTGGGTCGGCCAGCTTGGCAACTTCCCCCAGACCTGGAGCAACTGCCTTTTTGGCAAGCCCAGCAGCGGGATCACCTGCAAGAGCGCCTCGGGATCCCCTTTTGGCAACTGCGTGCCCCCAAAAAACGGGAAGCCTGTTTGGATTTGGGCTGTGGGGTAAGCTTCCTGACCTATCCCTGGAACGATTGGCAAGCCTACTTTTACGGCCATGAGCTGAGCGGTGAGATTGTGCGCTTTATTCGCTCGCGGGCACCCCAGCTTAACTCCAAGCTGTTCAAGTCAATGCAACAGGGATCCGCCCACCATTTGGAAAACTACGAGTCGGAGCAATTTGATCTGGCCATTGCCACCGGATTTTTGTACTACTACCCGATTGAGTACTTCGACGCGGTTTGGGCAGAGTTGATGCGAGTGTTGCGACCGGCTGCACCTGTGATTATTGAAGTGGTCAATCCCGACTCGGTGTGGGCGGAACAATGGGGCCTCATCGAGCTATTCAAAGGCACTGAACCGATTTTCACCCCCCTAACGGAGTGGGAGCGGCGCATCGCAGCCTTGGGGGGCAAAATTCAGAAACAGGCCAGTGGCGAACTGTTCACCACCTATTGGATTCAGCGCAGACCGTGATCTGCTCACAACCGGGAAAGTATCGGAGCATTCGGAGTAGTGGGGTAACCTTTAAGGCTGGGTACTAAGATTAAAAATAAGATAAAGATTAAGATTAAGAAGTGTGATCCCGGACAAGGGATCCACCGCCATCCATGCAAGCCTCCTCTCCCACCTTCCTCTTGGTTGATGGCTACAACATCATCGGAGCTTGGCCCACCCTGAGCCAGTTAGCGCGTCGCTCCCTGATGGAATTGGCCCGTCTGCGCTTGGTGGAATCTTTGGCCAACTATGTGGCCTTCCGGGGCTACCAGGCGACCGTGGTGTACGATGCCTACGCCCAACCCACTCCAGCCCGGCAAGAGCGCTCCCCTTCGGGTATCGAGATCCTGTATACCTCCTATGGCGAGACCGCCGACAGTTGTATTGAACGGCTGTGTGCCCAGTTGCAGAGGGATGGGTGTCGGGTAAGGGTGGCTACCTCCGATCGTGTCCAGCAGTTGGTGATTGGCGGCTACAACGCCGAATGGGTCTCGGCAGAACAACTGTGGGATGAAGTGCAGCAGGCCCAGCAGCAGATCCGGCGCGTCCAACCAAAACGGCTATCGAGCAAGCGGGGCATTGATGCCTACTTGGATGCAGATACCCTCTCGCGCCTAAACCGCTGGCGGCTGTCCGGCCAAGATCCCATGCGCTAAATGCCATCGTAGGGAACGGTGGGAGCTCCATACCAAAGATGCTCCTCATCTGGCGAGGCAGTGGGCAACTGCTCCTGTGAAGGATCCGCCGGAGCCAGCTCCCGCTCATCCACCAACACCAGCACCCGCACAACTCGATTTTTGGGCAATTGTTCCTGCGCCTTCATGGGCAAGATCAGTTGACCTTGGCTGTCGGTACGGGCCCAGAACTCATGTGCTTCCATGCTGTTTCCCTGAGATGGCTAGGAATATACCAGCTTGCCCCAAGCTCTGCCTTCGGCGCAGTCAAAAAAAGACTCCGTCCTGCCGACGGGAACAGATGAGATCCCATCATTGAGACCGGGATCCCTGGGCCAAGCCGTGTTCTCGAAACCAAGCCTGCAACCGTTCCCAAGCGTCACCAGCCGCTTCTGGGCGATAGGTGGGGCGATAATCGGCAAAAAAGGCGTGGGGAGCATCCGGGTAGATGATCAACTGCGATGGATCTCCGCAAGCTTCCAGAGCTGACTTCATTTGCTCCACCGTTTCCAAGGGAATGCTGGTATCTGCACCACCATACAAACCCAACACAGGTGCCTTCAGGCTGGCTGCCACATCCAGCGGATGCCTTGGGGTTAAGGGTGTGGACTCTCCCACCAAACGACCGTACCAGGCAACACCCGCCTTCAAGCCGGGTCGGTGAGCCGCGTACAACCAAGTGATTCGACCACCCCAGCAAAAGCCAGTAATGCCCACCCGCTCTGGATCCGCACCTGAGTTGCCAATTGCCCAATCCACCGCCGCATCCAAATCCGACATCACCTGAGCATCGGGCACCTGGGAGACGATGGCGCGAATCTCCTCAAGGCTCTGCAGCTGAGAAACATCCCCCTGCCGGAAAAACAGCTCGGGAGCCACTGCCACATAGCCCAACTTCCCCAAGCGGCGACAAATGTCTTGAATGTGCTCGTGTACACCAAAGATCTCTTGCACCACCAAAACCAGTGGAAAAGGGCCAGAGCCGGTCGGCTTGGCACGATAGCCAGGGATCTCGCCATCTGGGGTGGGAATGGTGACGGGGCCGGCTTCCAATCCTTCGCTATCGGTGATGATGGTTTGGGCAAAGATCGGCTGTACTGCCGAGGCAAACCCAGCAGCGACGTTGGCCAGCTTCAACTGACGGCGCTTCCAGCTGCTGGAGGATCCCCCCTTGGGTTGCTCCGCATACATAGGCCCAATCCTCAAAAACACAAACCCCTCTTCTCAGGATAAACAATATTTTGTCTGTAAAGATTCTTTCTACTGACAGTCTCGATGCAAATCTTGCCTATCCTGTCTGAGATCTGCATCGTAGAGCTGTTAAGATCGGCTCGGCACAGCGATGCTGATCAACGGAAATGCAACTCAAGAGACAGTTAAAAATCAGTTAAAAACCGGAAATCTTTGGGTCAAGCATTTCAAGAAGCATCGATGCCATCTCGCACTTTGGAGCTTATTTGGCAGTTGCCGAAATTGTTGGATGATGGCAGCATTGGGCAGAGCCAAAAAGACAAACTGAGCGTTTGGCAATAGCGGCAAAACGGCAATTGTACTGGTGCAGATGGCCTTGACAAGTGAGATAAGTTTGCTTCAACAAATCTCAAAAGCCGCTGGCAGGTAGTCAACCAAAGCATAGCTTACCCCTTCCCCAGAGGCCCGACGTTCTATCAGCGCAACATCAAAACGGCAGGACAACTCGGAGAGGTGGGGATGCTGGCTCAAGAAGGCTTGGGCAGCCCGGATCAAGCGTCGCTGCTTGGGGATCCCAACCGCCAAAAGCCCGCCTCGATCCCAGCTACCGGGGCTACGGGTTTTCACCTCTACGAAAATCAGCACATCAGCTTTGTGGGCAACCAGATCCAGCTCGCCCCAAGGGCAGCGCCACCGCTGGGCCAGGATCTGCCAGCCCTGCTGACAGAGATATTGCCGCACCCAGTCCTCTCCGGCGTCGCCTGTATTCTGGAGAGAAGCTCCTTTGGGCAAGGGATCCATGAAAAAATCACCAATCGCGCCCGGCTCTAATGAGCAGAGCCATTGCCGTGATACTTGTCGGTGTCGTAAAAGCCGTTGCGGGTGCCGAAGTAGAAACTTGCCAGAGAGAGGACAAGAGCAACCCCCACCAAGACTAACTTTGCATCCACGTGGTTTTCCCCTGATTTTCTCCTCAACCGTGATCATAATAGCCTGCCGCTCCTTCACAATCCTCTGGTAAGCGATGCGCGGCACTGATATCGGCCAAGGCACAGCAAGTCTTGGGGGATCCCATTGGAGAGCTTTTCTTGAATGCTTGAATGAATGACTCCCACTGGGAGCTCAGCATGCTACCATTTAGACGGAAAGGGAGTAGTCAGGCGGCTTACCGCCCTCTGTATCGACATACTGGCTAAAAACAGCCCGGTGCAAGAGACAAAGCAAGCCCGGCAGGCTGCTTTGGTGACGAGACTTTCACTGAGTTCACGCAGAGGTGAGCTTGGTGAGTCCGTCTGACTTTCCCAGCCTTCACCTCTAGGTGTGAACCGATTCCACACACAAGAGAGGTTGGAGGCTAAACGATGTGGGCTGGTTTTGCGTCAAGTTTGCTGTTGGTTACGGTAGCAGAGTTTGGGGATAAAACCTTTTTTACCCCCCTGATTCTGGCTATGCGACACCCGCGCCGCTGGGTTTTCTTGGGGACGTGGCTGGCTTTGGCCGTGATGACCTTGCTGGCGGTGGTGGCCGGGAAGGTGCTTTTCAAGCTGCTGCCACCCCTGGGCGTGAGAGTGTTATCGGCTGGGGTTTTCGCGGCTTTTGGGCTGAGAATGCTCTGGCAAGCTTACAAGATGACTCCCCAGCAGGAAAAAGAAGAAGAGGAAGAAGCCCTCAGGCTGGTGGAGCAGGCAGAAGAAAAAGGGGCGGGCCGCGGCGGTGCTTGGGCCATTGTGTGGGAAGCCTTTAGCTTGACGGCCTTGGCCGAGTTCGGGGATAAAACCCAGATTGCCACCGTCTCCTTGGCGGCCACCCACCCGGGATTGAGCGTCTGGGCAGGGGCTACCCTTGGCCATGGACTGATGGTGGGGCTGGCGGTGGTGGGAGGTCGTTTTTTAGCAGCTCACATCTCTGAACGCGCCGTGCATTGGGTGGGGGGCGGCTTATTTCTGGTGTTTGCGTTGCTAACCGGTTGGGAGCT
>NZ_JANSHW010000261.1:0-2762 GCF_047461815.1 Synechococcus sp. R6-10 | reverse complement strand
GGGGTGTCGCATCGGGGAAAGCATCGCCCCCAAACAACACCAGATCCACCGCTTGGTTGAGAGCATGGTCAATGCACAAGCGCAAAGAAGCTACAAAATCTTCCAAACGGGTATTCAGGCCGGTAGCTGGGTTAATGTGGCCGTAGGCAAGACCACTGCCCAGATGAATGTCGGAAAGATGTAGCAACCTTACCATCTTGGGCGCTCTTGGAGACTTTGCAGCTCTCCCATCTGTTGGGATAAACCTTGCCGTTCGCGTTAGCGGGACGGAGTCCTTTGGTTGTCCAGAATGGCGAACCCAGAGTTGAACAATCTTTGCTTAGGCTTGGCGGCGGGGCCTGGCTCGATCCAAACGCAGAGGCCGGCCCATGAATTCCTGCCCGTTCGCGCTCTCGATGGCTTCGTCCTCCTCAGCTTCGGTTGCCAGATCCACAAACGCGAAGCCTCGTGTCTGACCTGTCTCTCGGTCTATCGGGATTGTAACCGACTTAACGTTCCACCTCTGCTGGAAGAAAGCTTTTAGTTCTTCTGTTGAGGCTTTATAGTTCAGGTTTCCCACAAAAATGGTCATAGCAATTCAAGCAAAGTAAGTCACCAATCAGCAAGGGTGGCAACAAAGCTCCAGAGTACTTCACTTCTATCATGGAGCCCTGCCGAATCGCCGAACATGACGGGATGTAAAGGGATCCCTGCCGGAAAATCTTCCCCCTTCCCCATCCAAAATGCACCTTTGTCCAACTTGACGGGCCTGTACTTTTTCTGCCACTGGGTTGAGGTTCTCTGCCCTCGCCTCGGCCAAGCTCCCTTCCGGCACGTCGAGATCCAGCATCTTGTCACGTTGTTGCGATTTGTTAAGATATGTATTATCCTGCTTGCACTACCTGGCCAGATCTGCGCTGTTGGAACTCTTTGCAGACCTCTCTACCTGAGCACCCTGAGGTGATAATGATGGATGAAACGCTAGAGCTTTCTTTGGAGCAGCAATTTCGCCAGCGGGCTTTCGAGACCTTGGTTTCTCGCATGAGCCCCGAGCAGGCCAAAGACATTTTGGTCAAACTGCACAAGCAAATGCTGTTGCAGGAGGCCACTTACCGCCAACTGCTGCGTCATTCCCTCAGCGCCTGATGCACGCCCTTTCGCTTCCCACCTGGTGGATTCACATTGCCAGCGTCTTGGAGTGGATCGCTGCTATTGTGCTCGTGTGGCAATTTGGGGAGCGGGTGGGCCAGCCCGAATGGCGAAGTTTGAGCTGGGCGATGCTGCCCGCTTTGTCGGGGGCAATGTGCGCAATCACCTGGCACTGGTTTGACAACGACCCCAAGTTGGACTGGGTGGTCACTGCACAGGCCAGCTTGACCTTGCTGGGCAACTGTACCCTGGCTTGGGCTGCCTACCGCATTTGGCGAGCTGAGAGAGCCGACGAGCCTGCACAGAAGGGGGATCCCGACTAGGCGATGAACAGTTTATTTGCCCTCTCTCTGTTCCCCTACCTGGTCTTTTTATTCTTCCTGTCGCGGCTGCGCCGGATCCCACGTTCGGCCTTGGTTGGATTTTGGCTGTTGTTGCTCTTTGTGGCCGTCAGCATCCCGGCAGGGCTGTACGCTCAGATGCACTACGGCACTTCCCTGGCCAATGTGGATCCCTTGCATGGAGGGGCAGAGGCTTTTCTCACCCTCTCCAATATTTTGGTGGCCTTGGGCTTTAAGCAGGGAATTGACCAACAGGCCCAACGACTTCCAGAGGCTGGCGACGGCAACCCTGAGCCATGATCATCCCAAACAAGCCTCTACCCCCTCTTCAAAGGGAGAGGAGAGCTAGGCAACAATGGTTTCAGCACAACCAGGACTGAATGTAGAATGGGGATCCAGACCCGATACCTGCTGTTTATTCTGAAGAGATCTGCCGGATGGTGGCTACCCTTTCTGTTGCCGTTCCTAAAGTGAAGCTGAAGCATCCGCCCCTGCACATTTATCGCATGGGGGACAAGGTGCTGCGGCAGCCGGCCAAGCGCATCAGCCAGGTCAACGACGAGATCCGCCAGCTTGCCCGGGACATGCTGCAGACCATGTACAGCTTCGATGGGATTGGTCTGGCGGCTCCGCAGGTTGGCATTCCCAAGCGCATGATTGTGGTGGATCTTTATCCCGATAAGCCGGAGGTGCCACCGCTGGTGCTGATCAACCCGGAGATCCGGGAGTACATTGGCGAGGCCGTTGCCGGGCAGGAGGGTTGTCTAAGCATTCCGGGGGTGTTTTGCGAGGTCGTGCGCCCAGAAGGGATTGTGGTTTCGTTTAAGGATGAAACGGGGCGGCCCCGCACCTTTCGAGCGGACGATTTGCTGGCGCGGGTGATCCAGCACGAAATCGACCACCTCAACGGTGTGTTGTTTGTGGATCACGTGGAAAACGAGCTGGTGCTGGATCAAGAGCTGCGCAAACACGGCTTCCAGATGCAGGATGTGCAACGCAAAGGCAAGCCCTCTGCTGCCCCCCGCTGAAGCCTTGCTAGATGAGTGTCAGTTTAGTGGTTTAGTCTAGTGTTGCAAGCGCTGGGCCAAGAGCTGCTCTTCCAGAGCGGCAATGCGGTTGTAGGCAGCGGTTAACTGGGCACTCAGGCGCTGTATTTGGGCTTCGGGGGCCAGCTCATGCCCCATGCTGCGGTTGCTCACCACGGTGGGTTCATCATCCAGCAGGAAGTTGTGGCTGCCATCTTCCACCAAGTCTGAGATTAGAACGCTGTAACGGGAGGGGGCGGGGGTGTTT
>NZ_JANSHW010000260.1:0-2355 GCF_047461815.1 Synechococcus sp. R6-10 | reverse complement strand
GGGGGGGGAGTTTTATCGTCTGGAGATCTATCCCGACGGCTCGGGGCTGGCCATTCACAGTGGCGAGCTGTTTTTGGGACGGGTGGGGCAAGCTTTGGTGGCCGCCGGCGGGCCAATGGGGCCCCCAATGGCCGGGGCGGTTTTTATCCTGGCTTCTCGTCGTCAAGGTACGGCCCAGTTGGGGTTGTTGGCTTTGGGATCCCTGCTGTTGCTATCGACGCTGCTCTGGGTTCGCTCTCCCTTTGGCCTCCTGTTCCTCTTGGGTATGGGTTTGGGGATCCTGGCGGTAGCTCGCTGGGCCTCCCCCTGGCTGCGGGGCTTCGCTGCACAGTTTTTGGGGGTGCAGGCCTGTGTGAGCACCTACCACCAGCTCGACTACTTGTTTACGGCCTCTGCTGTGATCAACGGGCAGGTGATCCACTCCGATTCCAGCCAAATTGCCCAAAACTTGTTCTTGCCCTACTGGTTTTGGGGAGGGGTGATGGCGGTCTCTTCTTTGGTGCTGCTGATAACCAGCTTGCAACTGACGTTCCGAGACTAACCGGCGGGGGGCAAAGCCGCAATTTTGGCAGTGATTTGTGTCACGCAAAAATCCGTCCTCCATCACTGCCCAGTCGAGAAAACCGCCGCTACAGTAATGGGCAAGAGGAGTGAGGAGTTGAGGAGTGGAGCATGTGGCGGGATGTTATTGGGCTGGCCCTGGCGGCGACCCTACTGTTGATCAGCAAAACCGCCGCAGACACGCTGGGCCAAAGCCAGGTGCAGACTTTCACCGAACCTGAGCCGATGCCCTACTCTGCACCGGTGGAATGAGGTACTTGAGTCTGCTGACGGAAGTCGTAGCAGCGTTGCCGTTTTGTGCAACACTCATTCTAGAGTCTTTGAGGACTCCGTCCGAGTGGCGCGGTCGCAGCAGCGTTGCGGAGCAATAACAGTAGGCTTGGGATCCCTGATGCGCATAGCCCTGTTTACGGAGACGTTTCTGCCCAAGGTGGACGGCATTGTTACCCGCCTCTGCCACACGGTGCGTCACCTAACCGCTCGTGGTAACTCGGTGCTCATCGTCGCGCCCCGGGGAGCCCCGCGGCGGTTTGCACGGGCACGGGTTTACGGGATCCCGGGGATGCCGCTGCCTCTGTATCCAGAGTTGAAGCTGGCCGCCCCTGGCCCGGCCATCGGTAAGTTGCTCAGCCGTTTCCGACCGGATGTGATCCACGTGGTGAACCCGGCGGTTTTGGGATTAGGGGGCCTCTACTACAGCCAGACGATGGGGATCCCGCTGGTGGCCTCCTACCATACCCATCTGCCGAAGTATCTGCAGCATTATGGGCTGGGCTTTCTGGAAGGGGTTTTGTGGAATCTCCTGAAGCTGGGGCACAATTTGGCGCGGGTCAATCTTTGCACCTCAACGGCCATGATGCAGGAGCTGAGCGCCCACGGCATTGAGCGGGTGCAGCTGTGGCAGCGAGGAGTGGACACGGAGTTGTTTCATCCCCAGGCGGCCAGTCCAGAGATGCGGGCTCGGCTCACCGCAGGGCAACCGGAACGGCCTCTTTTGCTCTATGTGGGGCGGCTTTCGGCTGAGAAGGAAGTAGGGCGGATCCGGGTGTTGCTAGAGCGGATCCCGCAGGCGCGCCTAGCTATTGTGGGGGATGGGCCAGAGCGGGGATCCCTGGAGCAACATTTTGCCGGCTACGATGTGGTGTTTACGGGCTATCTGCAGGGGGAGTCTCTGGCAGCGGCCTTTGCTTCGGCGGATTTGTTCGTGTTCCCCTCCCGCACCGAGACCTTGGGGCTGGTTCTGTTGGAAGCCATGGCTGCCGGTTGTCCGGTGATCGCCCCCCGCTGCGGCGGCATTACCGATGTGGTGGACAGTGGGCGCAATGGCTTTCTGTTCGATCCCAATTCGGATAGCGACTTTGTCCAGGTTACCCAGCAACTGCTCAGCAGTGCCGGGCAGCGGCAGCTCTTCCGACAGCAAGCTCGCCAAGAGGCAGAACGCTGGAGTTGGTCGGCAGCCACCCAACAGTTGGAGAACTACTACCGATCCGTCATTGCCGCCGGCTAGCAGTGGTTCCCTAGTGGGAAAGGCTCGGGGCACATGAGGACTCCGCCTTGCTCTCTCCAACGCCAGCGGCCAGTCTACGCAGAGACCGGATGATCCCCCTCAATGGCCCGCACTTGCTCCACAAAGAATTCTTCTAGGGATTGCCGTTGCCAATGCAAGTCGGTGACCAGTGCCCCCGCTTGGTTCAAAAGGCTCAGCAACTCCGGTAGGGATCCACTCCATTCCCCCGACCAATGGGATCCCTGAATCGAGAAGTGCTCTAGGCGGTCGCGGAACTGTTCGACGGC
>NZ_JANSHW010000259.1:0-10390 GCF_047461815.1 Synechococcus sp. R6-10 | reverse complement strand
GCGAGAGCAGCAGCAGCACCGTCAGCCCCCCCAGCATCACCCCCACCCCCACCGGCTCATAATTCGGCTGGTTTTTGCATGCCCTTGCAGCGGTTGCCCAAGTTGGTTCAGCTTTGGGCTTTGAGGATCGCGGGGATCTTTTGTCTTTGTCTGCTGGCGGCCTGTGGAGGATCCCCTACCTCGATGGAGCCACCGCGGGCAGGGGAAGTGCCGATTGCCAGCTTCCTGTGCCGGTTGGATCGCCAGACCCGCAGCTTCACGGGGCCTATTTACGCCGAACAGCCCCAGGTTGCTACCTGCAACCCCGGTCGCCTTACGCCTGCAGCAGCCCAAAAGATGATGGATCGGCTGAATTTTCTACGGCTGTTGCACCAGTTACCGCCGGTGAAGCTCAATCCTCAGTTCCTAGAAGCCGCCCAGCAAGCGGCCTTGATGCAGGTAGCCAATGGTACTCTCAGCCACCAGCCGCCCCCTTCTTGGCGCTGCTTTACCCCTGCTGGGGAGGCGGGATCCCGCTTCAGCAACCTGGCGGTTGGGCCCATCCTAGAGCTGAACGGCCCCGATCCAGGCCGGGTGTTGGCGCGGCAGGTGGACATCTATTTTGCCGAGCCAGGTCGAGAAAACTTTGTGGATGTGGGGCATCGCCGCTGGAACCTGTATCCTCAGTACGCCCAGGGGGCCTACGGCATTGTCTTTGACCCACGGGCTGGACGGGTGACCCAGGCCAACGCCAACTGGATCTTCGGTTTTGACGAGTCGGTGCCAGATCCAGAGTTCATCGCCTTCCCGGAGAAAGACGGCTACCTCTACCGCCTAGAAGGGTTTTCCGGCCAGCCCCTGTCTGCCTACCGCTGGTCTTTCTCGGTGCCCAGCCGTGGCGGCAAGGCTGATCTCAGCCAAGCCCAAGTCCGCATCACCGATGCCCTCAGCGGCGAGCCGGTGCCTGTTGGAGATCTCCGCGTGGGGGATCCCGCCTTTGGCCTGGAAACTTTGACCTACTCCGTGGGTTCGATCCAGCCCAATCGCAACTACACCTTTGAAATTAGCGGCATTCGCCTCAACGGTGGCCCCCCCCGCAGCTACCGCTACACCACCGCTCTCTACGACTGCGATCCCCAAACTTCCCAACGGCCCGCACCCCTCACCGAAGGGCTGGGGATCCCGCCCCGTCTGCTCTGGCAGATGGAGCCTTTCAACTCTTTCAACCCTCTCAACTAGCTTTTCCTCACCCCCAGCCCCTTTCCCAAAGGGGAAAGAGGGGTCTGCTGCTCCTGGAAGCCTGACTTTATGCATAAAGCGCAATTCGAGAATGACAAAACTGCATAACCTGTTACAAAGTGTAACTGCCAATACCAAAGTTAACGGTTCGTCATCGCTAGGGTAGCCAGTGTTCACCCCACGGCAGCGATCATGGCGAACCAATTTGAACGCCTCAAAAGCGAAAAGGATGGGCTGGCGGTCAAGGCCGAGCTGGAGGCGTTTGCCCGGATGGGTTGGGAGAACATTCCTGAAGACGACCGGGATCACCGCCTCAAGTGGCTGGGGATCTTCTTTCGCAAGCGCACACCGGGTCAGTTCATGCTGCGGCTGCGCCTGCCCAATGGGATCCTAACCAGCGGCCAAATGCGGATGTTGGGCGCAATCATCCACCCCTATGGAGAACAGGGCGTAGCCGACATCACCACCCGGCAGAACCTGCAACTGCGGGGCATCCCCATCGAGGAAATGCCCCAGATCCTGGGCTACCTGAAAGAGGTAGGCCTGACCAGCATCCAGTCGGGCATGGACAACGTGCGCAACATCACGGGATCCCCTCTGGCCGGTATTGACCCGGACGAGCTGATCGACGTGCGCGGCCTCACTCGCAAGGTGCAGGACATGGTTACCAACAACGGCGAGGGCAACCCTTCCTTCAGCAACCTGCCGCGCAAGTTCAACATCGCCCTCTGCGGTTGTCGTGACAACTCCGTGCATGCGGAGATCAACGACCTGGCCTTTGTGCCCGCCTTCAAAAATGGCCGCCTGGGCTTCAACGTCCTGGTGGGCGGCTTTTTCTCTGCTCGCCGCTGCGCCGAGGCAATTGGCCTAGATGTCTGGGTGGATCCCCGGGATGTAGTTCCCCTGTGCGAGGCGGTGCTGCTGGTCTACCGGGATCACGGCCTGCGGGCCAACCGGCAAAAGGCGCGGTTGATGTGGCTCATTGACGAGTGGGGCCTAGAGAAGTTCCGGGCGGCTGTGGAGCGCCAGACTGGCCACCCTCTGCTCAGGGCAGCGGAAAAAGATGAGGTGGTCTGGCACAAGCGGGATCTGCTGGGGGTGCATGCCCAGAAGCAGCCGGGCCTCAACTTTGTCGGCCTGCATGTGCCGGTGGGGCGGCTCAACGCCCTGGAGATGATGGAGCTGGCCCGCTTGGCGGAGGTGTACGGCTCCGGGGAGCTGCGGCTGACGGTGGAGCAGAACGTGCTCATCCCCAATGTGCCCGACTCCCGAGTGGCTTCCTTGTTAAAAGAGCCGCTGTTGAAAAAGTTCTCTCCCAACCCAGGGCCCTTGCAGCGGGGGCTGGTGTCGTGTACGGGCAACCAGTTCTGCAACTTTGCCCTCATCGAGACCAAAAACCGGGCTGTGGCCTTGATGGAGGAGCTGGAGGCGGAGCTGGAGATCCCCCAAACGGTGCGCATCCACTGGACGGGCTGCCCCAACTCCTGCGGCCAACCCCAAGTAGCCGATATCGGCCTTATGGGCACCACTGCTCGCAAGGACGGCAGGGTGGTGGAGGCCGTGGACATCTACATGGGGGGAGAGGTGGGCAAAGACGCCAAGCTGGGCGAATGCGTGCGCAAAGGGATCCCTTGCGAAGACCTCAAGCCGGTCTTGGTGGAGTTGCTCAGGGAGCACTTTGGGGCCAGGCCGCGTCAGCATCCGTCCGCCGCCCAGGCTTCTGTTTTGGTAACCCGCTAGCGGTTCTGTTGCCGTCCTGAAAGTTTTTCTTTCTTCGTCGTTGTAAATCTTGGAGGTTTCGATGTCTAAGCTGTTCAGCACTTCCTCTCCCGTCTCCCGTCGGCAATTTTTGGCCGGGGTGGCTGCTCTCACGGCTGGGGCGGCCACGGCTGGGATCCCGCGCGCCCAATCGCAATCCTTGGGCAAAGGCTACTGGGTGGCGCAGGCCGATACTCCCGAAACCACCAGCGCCAAGCTGGGGTTCATCGCTCTAACCGACGCGGCCCCCCTGATCATCGCCAAAGAGAAGGGGTTTTTCGACAAGTACGGCATGAAGGACGTAGAGGTGGTCAAGCAGGCCTCTTGGGGCACCACCCGCGACAACTTGGTGCTGGGATCCGCCGCCGGCGGCATCGATGGGGCACACATCCTCACCCCCATGCCCTACCTCATCACCACCGGCAAAGTTACCGATGGCAAGCCGGTGCCTATGTACATTTTGGCCCGTCTCAATCTGGACGGTCAGGGCATCAGCATTTCCAACCAATATCGGGATTTGCAAATCGGCCTGGATAGTTCCCCCCTCAAGGCCAAGTTTGCCGAGCTTCGAGCTGCCGGCAAAGATCCCAAATGTGCGATGACCTTCCCTGGTGGCACCCACGACCTATGGATGCGCTACTGGCTGGCCGCAGGCGGGATCGATCCCACTAGCGACGTCTCCGTCATTGTGGTGCCGCCGCCGCAGATGGTGGCCAATATGAAATCCAGAACCATGGAAGCCCTCTGTGTGGGCGAGCCTTGGAATGCCCAGCTGGTGAACCAAAAAGAGGGGTATAGTGCCCTCACCACCGGCGAGCTGTGGAACGGCCACCCGGAAAAGGCCTTTGCCCTGCGGGCCGACTGGGTGGATGCGCACCCGAAAGCCACCCTTGCCCTGTTGAAAGCGGTGCTAGAAGCCCAGATCTGGTGCGACCAGATGGAAAACAAAGAGGAGATGTGTCGCATCATCGGCGACCGCCGCTGGCTGGGGGTGCCTGTGCCCGATATCTTGGGCCGTTCTCGGGGCACTTTTGACTACGGCACCGGCAAGGTCGTTGAAAACAGCCCCCACCTGATGAAGTTCTGGCAGAACTACGCTTCCTACCCCTTCAAGAGCCACGATCTCTGGTTCTTGACCGAAAACATCCGCTGGGGTTACCTACCTGCCGACACCGATACCAAAGCCTTGGTGGAGCGGGTGAATCGGGAAGAACTCTGGCGGGAAGCTGCCAAAGCCATTGGTCAGGGGGCAGCCATTCCCCCCAGCACCTCTCGAGGAGTGGAAACCTTCTTCGACGGGGTGCAGTTCGATCCCGAAAATCCTGCCGCCTACCTGGAGAAATTGGCGATTAAGAAGCTGGCCTAGCCTGATCTTCTCAATTCTTCCAGAGCAAGTTGCAAAAACCCTTGCAAGCCCTCTGCCCAGGAGAGAAGGGATCCCCGAATCCCCACAAAGAGTGTTCAACTGAAACCCCTTCTCTCTTGGGATCCTCTTAAGTTGACTTCAACCTTACTCCCAGCAAGCCATGAGGATTTTCCACTCTGCCCTACAGTTGGGCTACCACCTCTTTCGGATCCTGCTTCCCCTACTGGTTGGCCTAGGCCACTGGCTGCTGAAAACCAGCCCAGGCTTTGTTCTTCAGTCCAATGCCGGGCTCCACTCCCCGGCCAGCTCTGCATCTTCTTCTGCTTGGAGGCAGCGAGTCCAAATCCACCAAGTGCTGCGCCGCGTTCTTTTGCCCACCACGGCCATTTTAATAGTGCTCGTTCTCTGGCAAATTGCCTATAGCCGCCCCGGAGCCAACTTGCCCACCCCTCTCCAGGTTTGGCAGGACACCTGGGATCCCCTCATTAAAGATCCCTTTTTTGACTATGGCGGCAATGCCAAAGGGCTGTTCTGGCAAATTTGGGCCAGCTTGCGGCGGGTGTTCATTGGGTTTGCCCTGGCCGGCTTGGTGGGGGTTGTGGGCGGCATGATCATCGGGGTCAATCGCTGGCTGTACGAGGCTTTGGATCCCATTTTTCAGGTGCTGCGCACGGTGCCGCCTTTGGCCTGGCTGCCGATTTCTTTGGCTGCCTTTCGAGATGCCAACCCTTCCGCCATTTTCGTAATCTTCATTACGGCCCTCTGGCCCATTTTGATCAACACCGTTGTCGGCGTACAGCAGATCCCACAGGACTACCGCAACGTGGCCAGAATTGTACGCATGTCGGGCTGGAAGTACTTTTTCAAAATCGTTTTCCCGGCAACTGTGCCCTATATTTTTACCGGCTTGCGCATTGGGGTGGGCTTGTCTTGGCTGGCCATTGTGGCAGCGGAAATGTTGATTGGCGGTGTGGGCATCGGGTTCTTCATCTGGGATGCCTGGAATAGCTCCCGCATCAGCGAAATCATTCTGGCTTTGATCTATGTCGGGATGGTGGGTCTTCTGCTGGATCGGATCACGGCTTGGATTGGCTCGCTGGTGGTGGCTGAGGATCGCTAAATGAGCTTGGCCGAGTTTTAGATTGGTTGCTGACAATTTCTCCATGCTCTCAGAAATCATCTCAGGGGAATCATGAAGACCCAGCCTTACATTGAAGTGGATCATGTCGACAAGGAATTTCTCCTCGACAACGGAGAGGTCTATCCTGTCCTGAAAGACATCCACCTGGAGATCCAAAAGGGGGAATTTGTCTCGTTGATCGGCCACTCCGGCTGTGGCAAATCGACCCTGCTCAACATCATCGCCGGCCTGGAAAAGCCTTCCCGCGGAGGCATTCTCCTGGAGGGCCGACAGGTTACAGATCCCGGCCCAGATCGCATGGTGGTGTTTCAGAACTATTCCCTGCTGCCCTGGCTGACCGTGCGGGAGAACGTTGCCCTGGCTGTGGACGAGGTGCTGGGATCCCTTCCCAAAGCAGAGCGAAGCCGGATTGTGGAAGAGCACATCCGCCAGGTGGGGTTGCAGGGGGCAGCCGACAAGCGACCGGCCCATCTGTCAGGAGGGATGAAACAGCGGGTAGCCATTGCCCGGGCTTTGGCCATCCGTCCGCGGGTGCTGCTGTTGGATGAGCCCTTTGGCGCTCTGGATGCCTTGACGCGCGGCAACCTGCAGGAGCAACTGATGGAGATTGCCCAGGCGGAGCAGCTCACCTGTGTCATGGTTACCCACGATGTGGATGAGGCGCTGCTGCTTTCGGATCGGGTGGTAATGATGACCAATGGCCCGGAGGCCCGCATTGGCCAGATTTTGCGGATCCCTTTTCCTCGGCCCCGCCATCGTTTGGAAGTGGTGCGTCACCCCGACTACTACAGCCTGCGGGGAGAGATGATCTACTTTCTCAACCAGCAAAAGCGGGCTCGCCAAAAAACGCCTGTTCGCGTGGCCATTGCCAAACACGGCCTGGAGAAGGTCAATTTGGAGGTTGGCTTTGTGCCCCTCAACGACTGCGCCCCGCTGGTGGTGGCGCAGGAAAAAGGCCTGTTTCAAAAGCATGGCCTGGAGCAGGTCACCCTGGTGCGGGAGCCAGGCTGGAAGACCATCTGGGAAGGGATCCGCTCCGGTCGGCTGGATGCGGCCATGGTGGTGGCCGGGATCCCGTTGGCTTCCACCTTGGGAGTAGGGGGAGTTCCGGTGCCTTTGATTACCGCGCTAACCCTCTCCCGCGGCGGCAACGCCATTACCTTCGGGCGCAGACTTTTGGAGCGAGGCGTTCAAAGCCTGGCGGATTTTCGCCAATACCTCAACCACACCCCCGACACAGTCCACACCCTGGGAGTGGTTCATCCGGCTTCCATGCAAAACTTCCTGTTGCGGCACTGGCTGGCCGGTGGGGGGGTGGATCCGGATCGGGACGTTACGTTGACGGTGATCCCGCCGCCGCAGATGGTGGCCCACCTCAAGGCCGGCAACATCGATGGCTACTGCGTGGGCGAGCCCTGGAACTCCCGCGCCGTGCGGGAACAGTTGGGATTTATCGTCACCACCACCCCTGAAATCTTACCCAGCCACATCGAAAAGGTGCTGACGGTGCGCCAGGATTGGGCGCAAAACTACCCCCGTACCCATGTAGCTCTGGTCAAGGCACTACTGGAGGCTTGTCACTACTGCGATCAGCCGCAGCACCGTTCTGAGATCTTGGAGTGGCTGGCTCAGCCCCAGTATGTGGGCGTGGCCCTGGAGGATCTGCAGCCGGGGTGGACGGGTATTCTGCAGCGGGGAATTGCCGATGAATCCCAAGCCCTCACCGGTTTTCACCAGTTTGCCAACGGGCGCAACACCTGTCCGGAAAGATTGGAACACCTCTGGATCCTGACGCAGATGGCTCGCTGGGGACTCTGCGCTTTTCCCCGCAATTGGGTTTCGGTTCTCGACCAAGTTCTGGACAGCGAAACCTACGCCCTAGCCGCCAGAGAACTGGGCCTTCCGGATCGGGCCCACGACCGCGGAGCTTTACTCTTTGGCGATGGATCCCGCTTTGACGGAGAGGATCCCGTTGCCTACCTAGAGTCTGTAGCCATACGGCAGGATCTGAAGCTGCAGGAGTACCAGCTCAGCGAAGTTTAGCTTTTGTTACCTTAGCCCCTCAATTGGAAAACACCATGATGACCAGTTCTCGCCTATCTTCCTCACCGCTATCTTCTGCTTCTCCGGTTGCAGGACTGCCCCTTCTTTGTCTTCAGAATGTGGGCAAAACCTACTTCACCTCAGCAGGGCCCTTCGTTGCGCTGGAAAATATCAATCTGGAAGTGGCCGCCGGTGAGTTTGTTTGCATTATTGGCCACTCCGGTTGCGGCAAATCCACCTTGATCAACATGGTGGCTGGGTTTTCCACCCCCACTTCGGGATCCATTACCCTCAAGGGCCAGCCCATCACCTCCCCAGGGCCGGATCGGATGATGGTGTTTCAACATTATTCCCTTTTGCCCTGGCTGACTGCCTTTGAAAATATTTATCTGGTGGTGGATCAGGTGTACCCAACCAAACCCCGGTGGGAAAAAAGGGAAATTGTTCAAGAACATCTGGAATTGGTAGGTTTGGCGGAAGCAGCCCACAAGCGGCCCAAGCAGCTTTCTGGAGGCATGAAGCAAAGGGTAGCCATTGCCCGCGCTCTTGCCGTTCGTCCGCAAGTTTTGCTGTTGGATGAGCCTTTTGGGGCCTTGGATGCCATTACCAAAGAAGAGCTGCAAGACGAGCTGCTGGCCATTTGGCGGGATCACCGCTGCACGGTTTTGATGATTACTCATGACATCGACGAGGCTCTCTACTTGTCAGACCGTGTGGTGATGATGACCAACGGCCCCGCTGCCCATATCGGCGAGATCTTGACCATTCCCTTCGAGCGACCGCGCATCCGCTCCCGCATTATGGAAATGCCCGAGTTCTACGAATTGCGCAACCGCGCCCTTGACTTCCTCTATCGTCGCTTTGCCCATGGAGGGGATTGAGCTAGGGTTCAAAATACTTGGAGAGGGAAGTTGATGGCCACTGCTCCGGTTCAGGTAGTTCCAACCGATCTCCCAATGGAGGAGCGGGTCTCTAGCTTGCCCAAAACCCTTGCCGACTATCTGGCCAATCCAGTTGCCCAAACCAAATGGGTAGATGGCTACATTGTGGAGAAAGTGGGGCAAACCTTAGGGCATGCAAAGATCCAAACCCGACTTCTCTTCCGTTGGCTCGGTTATGTTGAATGTCAGCCATTGGGGGGTATGGTTTTGGTGAAGGCTCCCGGCCAAACCAAAGGCAGAGTCAGAAGACCTGATGCTGCCTACTCATCTCCAGATTTAATCCAGCAATTTGGAGAGGATATTGCCACGCTGCTGCAGAGCTATCCTCTGGTTGAGGAGATCTTCTCTCCAACCGACTGTGGAGAAGATATTTTCCTAAAAGCCCAAGAGTATCTCAGCTCCGATGTACTGGAAGTCTGGCTGATTTTTCCCAGAAGCAAATACGTTTTTATCCAAACTCAAGATGGCCATCTTTGGCTAGCTGAACAGGACACTGACAAGAGCTAGGTTGTATTACCTGGCTTGGAGATCCAAGTTGCCGCTCTTCTCAGCTAAGGGATCCAAAATGCGAGAGAATTGGGCGTTTAATAGGGATCCCAACTCATGGTGACCGCGATGGAGTCGGAAAAAGCTGTCATCAAAACCCTATGTCCCTATTGCGGTGTGGGATGTGGATTGGAGGCGGTTTCGACAGCCTCAGGTGACTGGAAAATGAGAGGCGACCGGGAGCATCCTTCCAGCTTGGGGATGGTCTGTGTAAAGGGGGCTACGGTTCTGGAGGCAGTTGGTCGGGATCGGCTGCTCTATCCCCTGTTTCGGGAGAGCTTGGGCCAGCCCTTTCGTCGCATTTCTTGGGATCAGGCTTTTGAGGAGATGGTTTCTCGGCTGCGCCGCCTCAAAGACAACCCCCACTCCATAGCCATGTATGGATCGGGGCAGTTGCTCACTGAAGACTATTACGTTGCTCAAAAGCTCATTAAGGGCTGCCTGGGCACCAATAATTTTGACACCAACTCGCGCCTGTGCATGTCCTCAGCCGTCTCGGCCTACACCCAATCCCTGGGATCCGATGGCCCCCCCTGCTGCTACGAGGATCTCGATCTCTGCAATCTGGCTTTTCTGGTGGGCACCAACACAGCAGAGTGCCATCCCATTCTTTTTAATCGCTTGAAGAAGCGGCACAAGCCCGGATCCCCCCTCAAAATGGTGGTCGTGGATCCCCGGCGCACTCAGACAGCAGAAGCTGCCGATCTCCACTTAAAAATTCGCCCCGGTACGGATATCGATCTTTTCAATGGGATTGCCCATTTGCTGTTGAAGTGGGGATCAATGGCTACCGATTTTATCGAGGGCTGCACCCAAGGTTTTGCTGAATATGCAGCTTTGCTGGCCGATTATGAACCGCAGATTGTGGCCCAGCGCTGCGGAATTGCCACCGAGGATTTGATCGAAGCAGCCAAGCTTTGGCAGGGATCCCAAAGGGTTCTCTCCCTTTGGTCGATGGGCCTAAACCAGTCCAGCGAGGGCACCGCCAAGATCACCAGCTTAATCAACCTGCATCTCCTGACCGGGCAAATTGGCCGACCGGGGACCGGCCCCTTTTCCTTGACCGGCCAGCCCAATGCCATGGGCGGTCGAGAGGCAGGGGGGTTATCCCATCTGCTGCCGGGATATCGGCTGGTGAGCCAGCCCCAGCATCGGGCAGAGGTGGAGCAGGCTTGGGGTTTGCCCGGCGGCTCCATCTCCCCCCACCCAGGACTGAGGGCTACCGAGATGATTGCCGCTCTGGAGACGGGATCCCTGCAGTTCTTCTGGATTGTGGCCACCAATCCTTTGGTGAGCTTCCCCGATCTGGAACGGGTTAAAAAAGCCCTGAAAAAGTCTCCCTTTACTGTTTATCAAGAGGCTTATTACCCTACGGAA
>NZ_JANSHW010000258.1:0-21886 GCF_047461815.1 Synechococcus sp. R6-10 | reverse complement strand
CCAGAAGAGCGCGCCGTAGCCGAGAAAATCGGCGTCTTCTTCCCCAACCAGCAGGATCGTGGCACCCACGTCAACATCAGCGGGGCCGGCATTCTGAAAACAGCTCCCAACAAAGACGCGGCCATCCAATTTTTGGAGTTTCTCTCCGGGCCAGAGGCGCAGGCCATTTTTGCCCAGAGCAACAATGAGTACCCGGTACTGCCCGGGGCTGAGATCGACTCGTTGGTGGCCAGCTTTGGCACCTTTAAGGAAGATACGATCAACGCCGCCAGCATTGGCCGCGTCACCCCTGATGCCCTAAAGGTAATGGATCGGGCCGGTTGGAAGTAGATCAGGCCTCCAGGACAGGCCCTGAGTGCAGCCTTTCATTGCTTGACGCCGTGAACGTTAAGCAGCTTGACGGTTCTTGGCCAAGCGTCGATACTCTAGGAGGGCGTTGCTTCCGTTCGAGGCCGCTCAGGCGTCCTGTCTTTCTTTTTCAAAAGCTTCTGGAGGTTTGCCAAATGAAACAACTGCGAACAGCAGGCTTGTTCTTGCTCCTGCTTTCTTTAACTTCTTTCTACACCAATAGCCCGGCAAAGGCAATTGAAAACCTTCCCGAAAAGGCTCCTGTTCCAAAGCGGGATCTGCTTTTGACCACAGAAAACGGCGTCAAAATCTACAATGGTGGGTTTGGCTCTGGCCTTGCCTTTGATGGCCAATATTTTTATGTGCTCACCGATCGCGGTCCCAATATTGATGGAGCTGAGTCAAACGACAAGATTTTCCCTAAGCCAGACTTTACCCCTCAAGTTGCCAGATTGTCTTTGGACGGCAAGGGCTTCAAGTTGGACAGGGTCATCCTGCTGCAAGACGAGACAGGCAAAAATCTCACCGGGATCCCCAATCCATCTGACTCGGGGGGAACGGGAGAGAATGCCTACGATCTCAGCGGCAAGCAGCTTGCGCCGGATCCCAAAGGTATCGATCCAGAGGGGATCGCGGTGGCCAAAGATGGAAGCTTTTGGGTTGCCGACGAATACGGACCTCACTTGATCCATTTTGATTCCAATGGCAAGGCCATCGAGTGGCTAAATCCTTTTGGAAGTGGAGTTGGCGGCAAAAAGCTTCCAGAAGTTTACAAAAATCGGCGCCCCAATCGCGGCATGGAGGGGCTAACTCTGACGCCCGATCAGAAATACTTGGTCGGCATCATGCAGTCTCCGCTTTTGAACCCCAACAAAGATGTTCAAAAGACCGCAACTGTTTGCAGGATACTCTTCTATGAACTGGCCACGGGCAAGTTCAAAGAATACCTCTATCCTTTAGAGGGAACTGGCACCGCTGTTAGCGAAATTGTCGCCATTACCGACACAACCTTCCTGGTTCTCGAACGGGATGGCAAAACGCCGGGAGAGGACAAAGAGGTTACGAAGAAGATCTACAAAATCGATACTGCCGCTGCCACGGATGTCTTTGATCCTGGTCCAAATGGCCTGCTGGTTAACGGCAAGACTCTGGAGCAGTTAACCCAAGAGGAAATCATTGCAGCGGGGATCAAGCCCGTTTCCAAAGAAGAAGTATTTGACATTATGTCGATCCCCAATTATCCCCACGACAAGCCCGAGGGGTTGGCCATTCTCAACTCAACTACCCTAGCGATAGTTAACGACGACGACTTTGGCATCGTCTCGGAAAAGGGCGCGGCTCAAGAAAAAACTATGCCTTACCTTGGTAACAAGCAAGACGAGAACATCGTTTATTTCGTTAAGCTGCCCAAGAGCTTGTTTTGAGAGAAAACTTGGTTGGGGATCCCTGGAGGATCCCCTTTTCTTCCCCAGGAGTTGCTCAAGAGGTAGCTCCCGCCTGTTGAGATGGACAAAGAGATGAGGTTGAAGTTGTTGAGCAAATCTCTGCCGGGAAGTGGCTTCTTTCCTCTGAACGGCTGGGCGCTTCTGACTCTGACCCTCAGCGGTCTCATTCTCGTTCCTGTCCTTACGGTGTTGCTCAGCCTTTTTGCGGACGAGCGGCAGGTTTGGGAGCACCTGGCCGATACGGTCTTGGGGCTTTATGTGCGCAATAGCCTGGTGATGATGGCAGGGGTGGCGGCGGGGGTCATCCTGGTGGGCAGTGGCACTGCCTGGCTGGTGACCATGTGTCAGTTTTGGGGGCGGGCCTGGCTGGAATGGATGCTGGTGTTGCCCTTGGCGGCCCCCACCTATGTGTTGGCCTACGCCTACACCGATTTTTTGCAGGTAACCGGCGGTTTCCAGATCTGGCTGCGGCGGATTACGGGTTGGGGGATCGGCGACTACTGGTTCCCTAACATTCGCTCGTTGTGGGGGGCGATCCTGCTGCTGATCCTCACCCTCTATCCCTATGTTTACCTCTCGGCCCGGTTGGCCTTTCAGGAGCAATCGGTGGCCTGCTTAGAGGTAAGCCGCTCCTTGGGCTACGGGCCTTGGGCCAGCTTTTTCAAGGTGGCTTTGCCGCTGGCCCGACCGGGGATCGTGGCCGGCTGTCTGCTGGCCTTGATGGAAACCCTCAACGATTTCGGCACCGTCAGCTATTTCGGGGTAGATACCTTTACAACCGGCATCTACCGCACCTGGACGGCCCTGGGCAATCCGGTGGCGGCGGCTCAGCTTTCGGCGCTGCTGTTGCTGCTGGTGTTGCTGCTGATAACGATGGAGCAGGTCTCCCGCCGGCGGGCGCGCTACTATCGCCAAGGGTTCAAACCCACCCCAACCCGTTACCGCCTACAAGGGATCCGGGCGGTGGGGGCTTGGCTAGCCTGTGGGATCCCAATTGGGCTGGGCTTCGTCGTTCCGGCCTTGATCCTGCTCCGCATGACCCTGCGCCAGGGGGAGTTGGGTCGCCGCTTTTGGAGCTACGCCCAGAACAGCTTTTGGCTATCCACCATCACGGCTGTCATTGCCGTTTCCGTGTCGGTGGTGGTGCTGTACGGGCTGCGCATGCAGGGGCTAGGACGGGCGGGATCCCCGTGGGGCCTGCGGCTGGCGGTGCAGTTGTCTTCTCTGGGCTATGCGCTGCCTGGGGTGGTGATTGCAGTGGGGGTTCTGATTCCCCTAGGGTGGTTGGATCAACTGCTGAGCTACCTGCGGCAGGTGGTGCTGCAACAGCCACCCGGCCTGGTGATCGGCGGTACCCTCACGGCTTTGGTGTTCGGCTACCTGGTGCGGTTTTTGGCCGTGGCTTTGGCCACCGTCGAGGCCACGCTGCTGCGCATTCCCCCCAGTTTGGATGAGGCAGCCCGCAGCCTGGGACAGGGATCCCTGGGCACCCTGTGGCAGGTGCATTTGCCCTTGATGAGGGGTGGCCTCTTGGGGGCCATGCTGCTGGTATTTGTGGATGTGATGAAGGAGCTGCCGGCCACGATGGTGCTGCGGCCCTTCAACTTCGACACCTTGGCGGTGCAGACCTACCGTTTGGCAGCCGATGAGCGTCTCGCGGAAGCAGGGGCACCGGCCTTGGCCATTGTCTTGGTGGGGATCTTGCCGGTGATTCTGCTCAACTCCCAGATGGCGCGGCAACGCAACCTCGGCTCCTCAGGGGATCCCCTCTGAGAAGTCTACAGGGCTTCTGCTCCGGCCACCACCTCCAGGATCTCCTGAGTAATGGCCGCCTGGCGAGCTTTGTTGTAGGCAAGACCCAGCGTGCGGATAAGCTCGCTGGCATTGTCGCTGGCGTTGTTCATGGCCGTCATGCGAGCTGCCAATTCGCTGGCCGCCGCCTCCTGCAAAGCCCGCAGCAACTGGTTGTTCAAGTACAGCGGCAGCAGTGCATCCAAAATCTGCACGGGATCCTGCTCAAAGATCATGTCCTGAGGTGGGGCCGAGACCGCTGCGATGACTTTGCTGCGCTCGACAGTAAACTCTCCGCCCCGCACCAAAAGACGAAAAATTTCGTCGTCTTGAGTGGCCAACCGCGACGGATCGAGGGGCAACAGGGATTGCACCACCGGACGGGAGCTGATCAAAGAGACAAAGCGGGTATAGAGCAGCTCTACCTTGTCCACCTTCTCCGACAAGAAGGCCGAGAGGAGCTGATCCCCAATCTGGGCAGCCTCAGCCGCCGTGGGGATCTGCGACAAATTCACGTAGGTCTTGGCGATGGGAGCGGAGCGCCGCTGGAAATACTGCACCGCCTTGCGGCCCACCAGGTAAAGCTGCACCTGCTGCCCTGTCTCCTGCAGCTCGCGAACCCGCTCCTCGGTGCGCTTAATCACGTTGGCGTTGTAGGCTCCGCACAAGCCCCGATCCCCGGCCACCACCAACAGCCCCACCGTCTGGATGGGCCGCTGCTTCAGCAGAGGCAAGTTGACATCCTCCAGTCGCAGCCGCGTCTGCAGTCGATAGAAAACCTGGGCCAGCCGGTCGGCGAAGGGACGGGTGGCCATCACTTGCTCTTGGGCGCGCCGCACCCGAGCTGCTGCCACCAGCCGCATGGCCTCCGTAATTTTGCGGGTGTTTTTCACCGCCTTGATGCGATCGCGGATGCGCTTGAGGTTTGCCATAACCTACTCCCTCTATTTTGGTGGTCGACAGGGATCCGGGCCAGGAGAGATCCGCGTCACCCTAGGCCGCCTTGGCCACGAAGCTCTGCTTGAACTCTGTGATGGCCGTTTTCAGGATTTCTTCTGCCTCGTCGGTGAGTTGCTTGGTGGAGAGGACGATCTCGCCATACTTGGGATGGGTGGTGCCCAGGTAAGCCAAAAGGCCCTGTTTGAAGCTGGAGACCTTCTCCACCGGAATGTCATCCAAATAGCCTCGCGTCCCCGCATAGATAATGGCCACCTGCTGATCCAGAGACAGGGGAGAGTACTGTGGCTGCTTCAGCAACTCCTGCAGCCGTTGGCCGCGGGCCAGTTGCTTTTGGGTAGCCTCATCCAGGTCAGAGGCAAATTGGGCAAAGGCCTCCAGATCGCGGTATTGCGCCAGTTCCACCTTGATGGAGCCAGCCACCTTTTTCATCGCCTTGGTCTGAGCTGCCGAGCCGACGCGGCTGACGGAAATCCCGACGTTGATGGCCGGGCGGATGCCAGCGTTGAACAGATCCGATTCCAAGAAGATCTGCCCATCGGTGATGGAGATAACATTGGTGGGAATGTAGGCCGACACGTCATTGGCCTGGGTTTCCACGATCGGCAGTGCCGTCATGGATCCCTCTCCCAGTTGGCTGCTCAGCTTGGCGGCTCGCTCCAATAGCCGCGAGTGCAGGTAGAACACATCCCCAGGATAGGCTTCCCGACCGGGTGGACGGCGCAGCAGCAGCGACATTTGCCGATAAGCCACCGCCTGCTTGGAGAGGTCGTCATAGACCACCAGGGTGTGTTTGCCCTGGTACATGAAGTATTCAGCAATGGTGGCGCCACAGTAGGGGGCCAGCCACTGCAACGGGGCCGGGCTATCGGCGCCGGCAGCCACCACAATGCTGTAGTCCATAGCCCCTCGCTCGGTCAGGATGCCCACCACCTGGGCGATGGTGCTCTGCTTCTGACCAATGGCCACGTAAATGCAGATCACATCCTGCCCTTTTTGGTTCAGGATTGTGTCCACAGCAACGGTGGTCTTGCCGGTTTGGCGGTCGCCGATGATCAGTTCCCGCTGCCCCCGCCCGATGGGGATCAGGGCATCGATGGCGGTAATGCCGGTTTGCAGGGGCTCGTACACAGAGCGGCGATCGACAATGCCAGGTGCCGGAGATTCGATCAGGCGAGACTCCGTACACTGGATCGGGCCTTTGCCGTCGAGGGGGTTGCACAGGGGATCCACCACGCGGCCCAAGAGGGCTTCCCCCACCGGGATGCTGGCAATCTTGCCCGTGGATTTGACGGTGGATCCCTCTTGGATATTCCGCCCGGAGCCGATCAGCACGGCACCGATGTTGTCTTCTTCCAGGTTGAGGGCAATACCGGTGGTGCCATCCTCAAATTCCAGCAGCTCGCTGGCCATCACCTTATCCAAACCGTAGATGCGGGCAATGCCATCCCCCACCTGCAGAACTGTCCCCACATTGGAGACCTGCATCTCCTGGTTGTACTGCTCAATCTGCTGTTTGATGATGGTGCTAATCTCGTCTGGGCGAATGGTAGGCATAGCAGTCCTCTCAAGTAATGGGAAGGGATCCTCAAAAACCAACTTAGGCCAACTGCAAGGCAAGCCGGCGCAACTGTCCACGCAAGCTGAGGTCGATCACCTGGGATCCGATCTTGATGACCACCCCTCCCAGCAGCTCCGGATCCTGAGTGGCTTGCAACTCCACACCGCTGGCCTGGGTGAAGTCCATCACCCGCTCGCGAATTGACTGCTGCTGAGCTTCCGTCAAGGGTATCGCCGTCGTCACCTCGGCCAGGACAATGTTCTGGAGCTTCCGCTGCAGATCCAAAAAGCGCCGGCAGACAGCCCCGAGAAACATGATACGGCGGCGGTCGGTCAACAACTTCAGCGCATTCAGCAGCAGAGGGTGGATCTGATCGGCAAATACTTGCTGCAGCAGGTTCTTTTTGGCCTCAGCCTTGATCACCGGGTTGGCGAGAAACTGGCCCAGCTCCGGCGTAGCCCGCAAAACCTCGGCAATAAAGCGCATATCGGCGGCAAAAGTGTCCAGCAATCCCTGGCCTGACCCAAGAGCAATGAGAGCCTCGGCATAGGGATCCACCACCTTCTCAGCCATTGTGCTGCTGATCATACCTTTCTCCTCCTTGAGAGTTAGCGGGCAATCATTTGGATCCCTTTCTCGATCAGGCTGCGGTGGGTCTCTTCGTTGAGGTGCTGCGGCAGCTCCTGCTCCACCTTGCTCAGGGCTTGGCGAACGATCTGCCGACGCAACTCCTGAAAAACCCGCTCCTGCTCGCTAGACAACTCTTTCTCAGCATTGGCCCGCAGCCGCTCCACTTCCCGCTCCGCCTGCTCCAACAACTCTTGCCGACGGGCTTCGGCGTTGGCTTCCGCCTGCTTGCGGATACGTTCAGCCTCCTGCTGAGCCTGGGCCAGCTTTTGCTGCTCCTCCGCCAGCCTCTCGATGGCTTCCTGTTTGCGCTGCTCCGCTTGCCGCAGTTCTTCTAGGATCCCCTCCCGCCGCTTGGCCAGGGCTTCTCCCACCACTTTGCGACCAAAGATAAACAGCAAGGTGAGAATGATCGCGATGTTGATCAGGTTGCTCTCGAGAATCTTGGCCAAGAGATCCCCCTCTCCTGCCTTGGCTTCTGGGAGTAGCTCCGTGGTCTCGGCCACAGCCAAGATCCAACCGG
This sequence comes from Synechococcus sp. R6-10, assembly GCF_047461815.1. Lineage (NCBI taxonomy): Bacteria > Bacillati > Cyanobacteriota > Cyanophyceae > Synechococcales > Synechococcaceae > Synechococcus > Synechococcus sp. R6-10. The sequence goes on along the minus strand of NZ_JANSHW010000258.1, from coordinate 14,634 downwards.
CCACCCAACTCCACACAGGCATCGCAAGCTCCTCCAAAAGTACTTCCAACCAGCGATCTAACGAGCACTGCCCAACAGTTTCTGGGTAATCTGGGCGGCAATGGCATCCACCTGCTGCTGCAGCTGTTCGAGGGCTGCCTGCTTCTCTTGCTCGACCTGTAGCCGCGCCGCCTCCAGCTTCTGCTGGATCTCTGCCTGCACAGCAGCCAGTTTCTCGGAACGAATGCGAGCAGCTGCAGCCTCTGCCTCAGCGATCACCTGCTGGGCTTGCAAGCGGGCCTGGCTGATCTCAGACTCATACTGTCGGGTCAACGACACCGCCTTGTCCAACCGCTCTTGGGCTTCCGCTTGAGTGGTGCGGATGTAGTCGCTGCGGCTGTCGATAGCCCGCGTAACCGGCTCATAGAAGAGGGAGTTGAGCACTGCCACCAACAGCAAAAACTGAATGGCAATCAGGGGCAGGGTGGCATCCAGATCGAAAAGACCACCTTTTTCAGCCGCTTCAACAGCCAACAAGGTTGGAAAGAACATGACGTTGCAACCCCAACAGGAACTGAGTCTGAGATGGAGCTGGGTGAGGGGGCGGGCGGATGGGTAAATCAATGCAGTCCGCCCCCGATGAGAGTTAAGCAAAGGGGTTGGCGAACAAAAGCACCAGCGCCACCACCAAGCCGTAGATGGTCAAAGCTTCCATGAAAGCCAAGCTGACCAGCAAGTTGCCGCGGATCTTATCTTCCGCTTCGGGCTGACGGGCCAGCCCCTCCATGGCGGCAGCGGCAGCATTCCCCTGACCCAGACCGGGACCCAGGGATCCCAGACCAATGGCCAGAGCAGCAGCCAGAACAGAAGCAGCAGAGGTTAACGGATCCATAGTGAGATGCTCCTTGGTGATTGACACAACAACAACGTCTCTTGAGCTTCAGAGGTGATCGGGTCTGATACACTACAGCCTCAAATCACTCCCTTGTCGGCGGCTTTCAGAACCAATCTGTCAGCCCCAACAAACCTTACCAAAAGAAGGGATCCCTTGCGCTGACCCATTTGAGATGATCCTCCCGAAAAGGTTCAAGATGGATCGACCGACCAGCGGGATCAATCGTGGTGATCCCCTCCTCCATGACCTTCCAGCGCCTCTCCAATGTAAGCTGCCGAGAGGGTTGAGAAGATCAAAGCCTGAATCGCCCCCGTAAACAGAAACAAAATCATCACCGGCACTGGGATAAACAGAGGCACCAGCAACACCAACACCGCTATCACCAGCTCTTCGGCCAGGATGTTGCCGAACAGACGGAAACTCAGGGAGAGGGGCTTGGTGAAATCTTCTAAAACATTGATGGGCAGCAGAATCGGGGTAGGCTCAATGTATTTTTTGAAGTAAGACAGCCCCCGCTTGCTGATGCCGGCCACGAAATACATGATGCTGGTGAGCAGCGCCAACCCGGCAGTGGTGTTGATGTCGTTGGTGGGGGAGGCCAACTCCCCTTCCGGCAGGGGAATTAACTTCCAGGGGAAGAGGTTGCCCATCCAGTTGGAGACGAAGATGAACAGGAACAAGGTGCCGACATAGGGTACCCAGGGCCGGAAGTTTTTCTCGCCAATCTGGGCACGGGCAATGCTCTGCACAAATTCCAGGGCATACTCGACAAAGTTTTGCAGACCAGCCGGCTCCCGCTGCAGTTGACGGGTGCCCAAGATAACCACCGTCAAGATCAGGGCAATGGCGATCCAGCTGGCGATCAAAACCTGCCCGTGAACCGTGAATTTGCCCAGGTGCCAGTAAAGGTGATGGCCGACCTCGAGTTCTGCCAAAAGAGGAGGAGAGGAGAAGGACAGGTTCATGGGCATCACACAGAAGAAGATGAACGGGTCAAGGTCTGGACAAGATGAATGAGCAGGGTGACCTTGTAGGTCATGAACCCCAGGAAAATGGGCAATATCTGTAAAGACTTCACCTGAGTGGCTAAAACGATCAGCCCGACAAACAGAGCCAAACGCGTCACCCCCAAACGGTTGCGGCTTTTGCCCAGCTCCGCTACGCCGCGGCCCAGCATGCGCAGATAAACCACGCCAACAACCGCCCCCAGCAAGTAGTTGGCAGCTACCCCCAGAGAGTAAACCAGGGCCACTCCCACGGCAATGGCCAGACTTACCCCCAAGGTAACCAGCACCAGCCATAGCTGCAGCGCTTCATAGCTCCCGCTGCCAGCAACTGCTGCCCCCCTAGCTCCACCCTTCACCTTCCTCGCCAAATCGGGCTTCCCCAGGGCAAGGGGTGGCTCTGACGCAACTGGATCCCCTGTCTCTTCCTCCCGCTTCGGAGAAGGAGGTGCATTCTCCAAGGGAGGCAGTGGTCTGGGCTTCCACTGGGTCGCCTTCCAACGGGTAGAACTGTGAGAGAGGAGTCTGGAAGAACGGGCCATGGTTTCGAGGTCATGCCTCTCAAGGTTTGACCTTAACCCAAGATAACACGATTAAGTAACAATACTTAATGAGATTAAGTTGGGCCAAGGTCTGAAGGAGACTCCGCTGGTCGCTCAGACAGGCAGCTGGCCTTCCGAACGACAGGGATACTCCTCTGAGGAGCTAGCTAAGAATCTACCACTTTCGGGGATCGGTAGCGGCAAAATGGAAAACTTTCTGAAAGCTGTCTGGTGTAAAGTTTTGCTGGGGATGGTCAGCAGGCGTTAACATTCCGTAACTCTCTGTGTCCCGTCCTGGATCCCCCAGGTTTCATATACTAATACTAATAAGGGGCAGGAGTGGCAGAGGGTGAGGATGACTCCCCAGAGTTGGCTGGTGGATGCAATCTGGCTGGACTACCGCTTGGCAGTGGCGCTGACGGTGGTGATGCCATTGCTGCTGCTGATTTGGGCTTTTGCGGTGGGGTTGCGGCCCTTGATTCAGCTATTGATCGTTTATTGGCGGGTATCGAGCCTCTTGGCGGTGACGGTGTACCTGATGATTGGGGGCCTGCCCGTCAGCTTTCTCAGTGGAGCAATGGCGCGGCTGTTGATCTTGGTTTGTCTTTGGTTTTGGCGGGACTGGAGTGCTGCTCTCGAGCAGTCGAGAACCTGGGCGGCGCGAGCCTTTTTGCTCTGGCGGTGGGGCCTGACTGGTTATATGGGGGCCGGGATCCTCTTTTCGGGGGCCTTTGTGCCCTGTGCTTTCCGCACTTCTCTGCCAGAGGAGTGCCGGGCTTGGTTTGGGCCACCGCTGGGGTTTCGGGAGATCTTCCATCCCAATGTATCGCCGGAGCTGCTGGGGAGCGTGGGGGCCTGGGGGCTGGTGGCCTACCTGCTCTACAGCCTCTACTTTGTCTGGCGGCTGCGACCCGGAACTGATAAGGGGGAACTGGAAGCATGAGGGCCCTGCCTTGGCCCTTGGCCTTGGAGCGCTATAGCCAAGACCACCCGCAAGAGGTGCTGCGGGTGGAGGTGGAAAGCGAGGGAGAGTCTGATCTGGTGCTGATCTACCGCGGCTACAGCAGCTCCTTGCGCCGACCCACTCCCCCCGATCCCGAAGCGGCGGTGATCCCTCCCCAGGCCCGCTTTTTGCAGTTGGAGCGCTTGGCTGCCCCCTATCACCCCGATCGCTCACGGGTTCTGGCTGTCTATCGCAACTGGGGAGAGCTAACAGCATGGCTGGCCCAAGAAGGGATCCCAGTGACGGAGTAAGGGATCCCTGGCACCTACCGCCCCACAGGACTGGGTTGCCGCTGGAGGATGGTGTATTCTGCCGGCTGCAAAAGCGAACGTCCTGTCATTTCGGGGGGCTGAGGCAGGCCCAAGATCTCCAGCAGAGTGGGGGCCACATCAGCCAAAGTGCCGTTGGAGCGCAACTTGACATCGCCGCCACAGCCGGGGATTTTGCGCCTTTCCCCCTCCACCAGAATGCAGGGAACGGGGTTGGTGGTGTGGGCCGTCCAGGGGTTGCCGTTCTCATCCCACATCAGCTCTGCATTGCCATGATCCGCCAGGATCAAAGTGGTGCCTCCCGCATCTACCACTGCCGCCAGCAGCCGGCCCAAACAGCGATCCACCGTTTCCAGGGCGCGGATGGTGGCTTCGTAGTTGCCAGTGTGACCTACCATGTCGGGGTTGGCATAGTTGAGCACCACCAGGCTGTATTCGCGGCGGGCGATGGCCTCTATCGCCTTGTCGGTCACTTCCACTGCCGACATCTCCGGCGCCTGGTCGTAGGTGGTCACCAGCGGGCTTTGCACCAGGATGCGATCTTCGCCGGGGAAGGGCTGCTCGATGCCGCCGTTGAAGAAGTAGGTGACATGGGCGTATTTTTCCGTCTCAGCAATGCGCAATTGCTTGAGGCCGGCCTCGCTCACCACTTGGCCCAGCAGGTGATCCAGGTTCTGGGGCTTGAACAGCACCTGCACCGGCAGATCCGCCTCGTACTGAGTCATGGTGATGAAGGTGAGATCCGGCAGCAAGGGGCGCTGAAAGCCTGAGAAATCTGGGCAGACAAAGGCTTGGGTAAGTTGGCGGGCGCGATCTGGGCGGAAGTTGAAGAAAAGCACCGCATCTCCCGGCTGCACAGCCCCCGGAGCCAGGCGGGTGGGCGGGATGAACTCATCTGTGAGATCCTGGGCATAGAAAGCTTCCATCACCTCCGCGGCGCTTTGTCCACGGCCAGGGCCGTCTTGGGTCATGATCTCGTAGGCCTTTTGGGTGCGCTCCCAACGGCGATCCCGATCCATGGCGTAGTAGCGTCCGCTCAGGGTGGCGATGACGCCATTGCCCAGCCATTGCAGCTCTTTTTCCAGGGCGGCCAGAACCCTGGCACCATCGCGGGGCAAGGTGTCGCGGCCATCGGTGATGGCGTGGACATAGGCCGGAATCTCAGCCTGGGCCGCCAGCTTGAGCAACCCATAGAGATGGTCGATGTGGGAGTGAACCCCCCCCTCGGAGCAAAGGCCAACGAAGTGAAAACGGCCCCCTCGCTCTCTGAGCTGGCGACAAACTTGCATCAACAAGGGATCCTGGAAGAGGGATCCTGTCTCTATCGCGTCGCTGATGCGCACCAATTCCTGCGGCACCACCCGCCCTGCCCCCAAGGTCAGGTGCCCGACTTCAGAGTTGCCCATCTGTCCTGCCGGCAGGCCCACGGCCCGACCCGAAGCTTGCAGCAGGGTGTGGGGATAGGCAGCCCAAAGGCTATCCAGGACAGGGGTTTCCGCAGCCAGCACCGCGTTGCCATCGAGAGCATCCCGATAACCCCAGCCATCCAGGATCACCAAAACCACAGGTGCTACCGATTGCGAATCCATGAAATGGCCTCTCGTTTTATTTAAGACATAATACCAGCCCAGGCAACACGATACCGGATCTTACATTTGCGCTCAAGATTTCAGTATTATCAATCTTCTTTTGAGAGGATAAGGAAGTGCCTGCACAGGCAGGATGGAGTCTTTAGAGCCAACTCCTATGGACAACTGTGCTGCGGTCAAGAGTATTTCTGCGGATGGAATTGCAGATGGGATCCTCAGGGGCTGGGCTGCAACCGTTTGCGCAGAGACTCCGAGCGCCGCTTAGCAATGGCATTTCGGGGATCCAACTTCAGGGCAGTTTCGTAAGCTTCCAGGCTTGGGCCATAGAGATTTTTCTTCTCATAGGCATGGGCCAGATTGTTCCAAGCAGTTACATAACCGGGATCCGCAGCCACGGCATCCTTGTAGTAACGGATGGCCAAGTCGTACTGCCCCTGGCTGAAGTAGGCAAAACCGAGGGCGTTGCAGACGGGGGGAATGTTCTCCCCGGCCACTTCTAGGGCTTTTTTGAGCTGGGCAACCGCCTGGTCGTAGAGGCCTTTTTGCAAATAGACGCTGCCCAACTCGTAGTGCTCCTGCGGGGATCCCTTGCCTTTGCTCAGGCGGGGCTGCAGCTCACGGATGACCTTTTCCTGGGCCCGTACCCGCAGCACCTCCCGCAGGACAAAGAAGCCCGCCACGCCGAGGATACTGGCCAGAGCCACCAAATACAGGAGGGGAACGTTAACGCCCATTTTGCTTGATCCACTTGCCTGTGACTGGCCTCGCTGGCGTCACGCCTGCAGGTGAGCCTCGATAAACCAAAGATCTTTGTCAATCTGGCGCGAGATCTCGGTGAACAGGTCTGCTGTGTCGGCATCCCCCAGTTCGGTGGTGCGGTCAATGTTGCGGCGGACGGAAGCTGCATATTGAGCGTAACGGGCTGCCAAAGCCTGCAGGTGATCCCGACCCTCTTCAGCGGCCAGATCGTACTCCGGCAAGGTGGAGGTTTGGGCAACGATGCGAGCCGTGCCGCGGGCGATGCCCCCCAGCGCCGTAACCCGTTCCGCCAGCATGTCCACGTAGTTTTCCAGGGTGCTGGCAAAAGTGTCGAACATCTCGTGCAAGGCGATGAAGTGCATGCCTTTAACGTTCCAGTGGGCCTGTTTCACCTGCGTCTTCAGATCCAACGTGTCTGCCAAGGACTGGTTGAGCAGCTCCACCAGTTGCGCGCGAGCCTCTGCCGGCAAGTCGATCCGGGTGGGGTACAAACGGGTTTTCTCGGCGGTAACCATGCCTAATCTCCTAATTGTGTTTCCATTATCGGGGATCCGCTTCGGCTTCCCAACTGAGCCCATAGTAACACAAACTCAAAATGAGTATGAGTTAGGGGGCTACTTACCGATGCAGAAGCGGCTGAAGATCTGATCCAGCACTGATTCCGAGATCTCCTCGCCGGTGATCTGGCCAAGGGCATGTAGGGCGCCCCGCAGGTCGATACTCCAAAAGTCCAGGGGGAGCTGAGCTTGGATGGCCTGCCCCACCTGTTCCAGGCTGGCTTGGGCTTGTCGGAGGGCAGCGGCCTGCCGCTGGTTCAGGCTTATCTCCAGATTGGGCTGGGGACGTCCCTGGGTGACGAGCTGCTCCAGGGCTCTTTCCAGCTCCGGGATCCCTTTCCCTTGAGCGGCAACGGCGGGGACGCGGTGGGCAATCTCGGGGGGGAGAGGGATCCCCTCTGGCGGGGCGAGGTCGGTTTTGTTGATCACCAGGATGAGGGGGCGATGGCGGATCGACTCGTAGATGGCGGCGTCGGCAGCCGTCCAGCCCGCTTGGGCGTCGATGACCAGCACCAGCACATCGGCAGCCTGGGCTAGGCGTTGGGAGCGCTCCACCCCCAGCCGTTCCACCGGATCTTCGGTGGCGCGGATGCCGGCAGTGTCCAGCAGTTGAACGGGGATCCCTTTCACCACCAGGTGGGATTCCACCAAGTCGCGGGTGGTGCCGGGCAGATCGGTGACGATGGCCCGATCCTGTCCTGACCAAGCATTGAGCAGGCTGGACTTGCCCACATTGGGCCTCCCGACAATGGCCACCTTCACCCCGGTGCGCAGCAGTTGTCCCCGTTCTGCCGTGGCCAGCAGGGCTTGCATCTGGGCTTGAATAGCTTGGAGCCGGGCCTGCCAAGCAGCAACGTCCAAGGGGGGCAGATCCTCTTCAAAGTCGAGGCGAGCCTCAATTTCTGCCAACAAACCCAGCAGCTCCTGGCGCAGGGCGCGAATGGATCCCCCTAGCTTGCCCTGTAAGCCCGCCAAGGCCATCCGGGCTGCCTGAGGGGAGCGGGCCGCCACCAGATCGGCCACACTCTCGGCCTGGGTGAGGTCAATGCGGCCATTCAGAAAAGCGCGCAGGCTAAACTCCCCCGGCTGAGCCAGCCGCGCCCCCTGCCGCAGGCATTGTTGCAACGTGGCCTGAACCACCATGATGCCACCGTGGCAATGCAGCTCTGTCACATCTTCGCGGGTGTAAGAACGGGGGGCCTGCATCCAAACGGCCAGCGCTTCGTCTAGGATTTGGCCTTTCTCGTCGCGGATCCAGCCGTAGAGGAGCCGATGGCTCTCCCAGACTGCGTTGCGGCGGGCAGGGGTAAAGATGGCTTGGACAATGGGAAGGGCTCGTGACCCGGAAAGGCGCACAATCCCCACGCTGCCCTGTTCAGGCACCACCGCAGTGGCAATGGCAGCGATCGTATCGGCCAGGGGCGCAGTCGGATCCATCCCAAATAGAGCCCTGAGGGAGTTCGAGCAGCCGTTGGATTACAGCTCGGCATCCACTGGATTACAAATCGACATTCAAGTTAAAAAGCCACGCCCTCAGGCTGAGGGCAAGGTAGCCTGACAGTGGAAACAACGCTCCTCCCGGATTCTTTATGAAGCCGCTACGCACGTTTAAGGTCACTCCCTACCTGCCTACTCCGCTGGAAAGTCTGCGCTTGTTGGCTTACAACCTGCATTTTAGTTGGAACGTAGAAACCCGCAGCCTATTCCGGCGCATGGATCCCGATCTGTGGGATGCCTGTGCCCACAACCCGGTGGCTCTTCTGGGTCGGATCCGGCAGGAACGGCTGGATGAGTTGGCGGAGGATCCCGGCTTTTTGGCCCAGTTGGAACGGGCCAGCCAACAACTGCAGAGCTACCTGCAGGAGGACACTTGGTATCGCAAGTATCGTTCGGCCCAAGCGGTGGAAGGGGAGTGCTACGCCTATTTTTCGGCAGAGTTTGGTTTGGCGGATTGTCTACCCCTCTACTCAGGCGGCTTGGGGGTTTTGGCCGGGGATCACCTCAAGGCGGCCAGCGACCTGGGCTTGCCCCTGGTGGGTGTGGGCTTGCTCTACCAAAAGGGGTATTTCCGCCAGTACCTCAACCCCGACGGCTGGCAGCAGGAACGCTACCCAGTTAACGATTTCTTTAACATGCCCCTGGAGCTGCAGAGAGATGCGGAGGGCCGCGAAATTCGCATTGAGGTGGATTATCCCAACCGCAAGGTGTTCGCCCGCATTTGGAAGGTGACGGTGGGGAGGGTGCCCCTCTATCTTCTGGACACCAACATCGAGCCCAACAGCCAGTACGACCAAGACATCACCGATGAGCTGTACGGTGGCGACCAAGATCTGCGCATCCACCAGGAGATCATGCTGGGGATCGGCGGCGTGCGGGCTTTGCGCGCCCTTGGCATCCATCCCACCGTCTACCACATGAACGAAGGGCACTCGGCCTTTTTGGCAGTAGAGCGGATTCGCCTGTTGATGGTGGAGCAGGGGCTGAGCTTTGAAGAGGCCTGGCAGGTGGCCAAGTCCAGCCAGATGTTTACCACCCACACGCCGGTGCCCGCCGGGATCGACCTATTCCCGCCCGACAAAATCGATTACTACCTCGGCTTCTACTACAGCCAGATGGGCCTGAGCCGGGAGCGCTTTTTGGCTTTGGGACGGGAAAATACCGGCGACTTCCAATCTCCCTTCAGCATGGCAGTGCTGGCCATCAACATGGCCTCTTTTGTCAACGGTGTGAGCAAGCTGCATGGGGCGGTTTCCCGCAAGATGTTCAGCCGGCTGTGGCCTGGGATCCCGCTGGAAGAAGTGCCGATTACTTCCATCACCAACGGGGTACATGTCCGCACCTGGGTGGGGGAGGAGAACCAAGCCCTCTACGACCGCTACCTGGGGCCGGATTGGGCAGAGGCTCCTCCTTCGGATCCCCTCTGGAAAAAGGTGGATCGGATTCCGGATGGGGAATTGTGGCGGGCCCACGAGCGCAGCCGCTCCCGCCTGATTAACTTTACCCGCGAGCGCTTGATGGAACAGCTCCAGAAACGGGCTGCCTCAGCGGCTGAGATCCAACGGGCCTCTGAGGCCCTCAACCCGGAGGTGCTTACCATTGGGTTTGCCCGCCGCTTTGCCACCTACAAGCGGGCCACCCTTTTGTTCCACAACCTGGAACGGCTCAAGGCTTTGCTCAACCATCCTCAGTACCCGATGCAGTTTATCTTTGCCGGCAAGGCCCACCCCCGCGACATACCCGGCAAAGAGCTGATCCGCCAGATCGTGCAGGTGTCGCGGCAGCCGGAGTTTCGCCAGCGCTTGGTTTTCATTGAGGACTACGACATGTATGTCACCAGCTTGATGGTGGCCGGGGTGGATGTGTGGCTGAACAACCCCTTGCGCCCCCGGGAGGCCAGCGGCACCAGTGGCATGAAGGCGGCAGCCAACGGTGGACAGAACCTCAGTATTTTGGACGGCTGGTGGGACGAGGCTGACTATTACCAGACCGGCTGGCCCATTGGCCGCGGTGAGGAGTATGAGGATCGCGCCTATCAAGATGAGGTGGAGTCGAATGCCCTCTACGACCTGCTGGAACAAGAGGTTGCCCCTCTCTTCTACCAGCGCGGCAGCGATGGCCTACCCCATCAGTGGATCCAGCGCATGAAGCAGGCGATTCGCCGCAATTGCCCCCAGTTCAGCACGCAGCGCATGGTGTTGGAGTACGTCCAGCGAGCCTACATTCCTCTCAGCAACTACTTCGACCGCATGCGCCGTGACCACTTCGAGTCGGCCCGCCAATTCGTTCGTTGGCAAAACCACCTGCAGGAGCATTGGTACAACATCCAGGTTCTCAACGTCCAGATCGAAACCCCGAAGAAAGCTGCCGCTGCCGGCCTTGCCTTGGCACAGGATGACCAAGTGGTGATGGCCAGGGATCCCCTCACCGTGACGGTGGAAGTGCGGCTGGGATCCCTGCGACCTCAGGATGTGATCGTGCAAGCTTATCAGGGGCCGGTCAAGGATGATGGCCAGATCCAGAAAGGACAGGCAATCTCCCTGCGCTATGTGGAGACGGTGGAGGATCGGGCCATCTTCTCCGGCCAGATTTGCTATGAGGCCAGCGGCTTGCAAGGGTTGGCCATCCGCCTGCTGCCCTTTCACCCCGACATGCACGATCCCTATGAGCTGCGGTTGATGCTCTGGGCGTGACATACTCCCATCACTGACCCTACGGGTACAGTGTGGGCTTCTCGCTTCATCGGGGAGCCTACGCAAGAACCCTCTGCGAGCAGACACGGGATGTCCCACCGCGTAGCTGCACCAGATTCCGGCAAAGCCGTTTTGTGCAACTACTCTCATCATACACCATGTGGGGGTATCTGTATCCCGACACTGACGCTACGGGTACAGTGCGGGGCTTAGCTACCCCCACACCCCCACAAGCTAAAGGGTTGGGAGGAGCACGGGGATCCCCTTTCTACTCTTGATCCAAGTGAGCTACGGGAGCTTTTTGGGCTTGAGCTGTTCGGCGTTTTTCGCTGCCAAATCGGGCAGAATCAGAGAGAAGCTCGCGAGCAGATTAAAAAAACAGGATACGCTCGTAACAGCGGTGCAGAGCAGTATGTTCAGAGCCCACGACTCTGCCGGTTTGCGCCTTTTGATTGCGGTTGCCCTGTTGCTGGGGAGCATGGCCAGCTGGCGGCAGGATCGTCTTTTGGCAGTGATGGGCCTGGTGGGTGCAGCCGCCATCTCTGCCTTTACCCGTCCGGCCATCTTGGCCTACAACCGTGGTCGAGAACGGTGGCTGAACCGGGATTTGCTGGGGGCTATTGAACAGCTCAGCTTGGCTCTGCAACGGGATCCCTGCCTGGCCAACGCCTACATTTTGCGGGGAGAAGCCTACTTTGCCCTCGGCCAAGTTCCCCAGGCCCTGGAGGATTTCGGCCAGGCGATCCGGTTGGCCCCGCGGCGACCAGAACCCTATTTTTACCGCGGGCTGATTCGTCAATCTCAGGGGGATCTCCAGGGAGCAACGGCGGAGTTTGCTGAACTGGTGCGCCTACACCCCAACGTCCCCCACCACCTCAGCTTGGCCAACCTGCTCGTGCAACAGGGATCCCTGCCTTTGGCCCTAGCCCACCTGGATGAAGCCATCCGCCTGGATCCCACCTCAGCGCTTGCCCATTCCCAGCGGGCCCGTTTACACAGCTACCTGGGCACCTGGGAGGCGGCTTTGTCCGATTGGTCGCAGGCTATTGACTGGGATCCCAGCCCAGCCCACTACTACCAGCGGGGGGTGACCTACGCCTGTGGTGATTACTTTGACGAGGCCATTGCCGACCTCAGCCGCAGCTTAGAAAGAGAACCCCAGCAGCCCAACGTTCTCTACATCAGGGGCAACCTTCTCTATGCGCTGGGGGAGATCAAAGCTGCTTTGGACGACTACGAGCGGGCCTTTCGCCTGGAAGCGGATATGAACCGGATTGACCTCTCCGACGAGTATGGCTTGTACGGACGAGGGCTGGCCTACTGGAATATGGGAGATAAAGCAACAGCTTTTTCGGATTTGCAGGCAGCTTTGCAGGTCAGCCGCCGACATCACAACCTGGCCTTGGAGCAGCGGGTACGCCGGTCTCTGCTGCAACTTAGCAATCCCGACTGGGATCCTGCGCAATCTGCCTAGCGGGATTTGATTGATTGATTTGCAGGTGCCTCCCCTGACGCTGCAACTCCACGACGCTGCCGCTGAGGCCCAGATCCCGAAACGCCTGCAGCCACTGAAACGGTTTTCTGTTCCTGAGGCAGCGGGGGGTTGAGACCGAAGCAGTAGCCGACATTGCGCACTGTGTGGATCAAGCTGGGCTGGCGCGGATCCCGTTCCAGCTTTTTTCGCAACGAGAGGATATGGGTATCGACGGTGCGAGGGTTATCGGTGGAATCCGGCCATGCTCGCTCTAGTAGCTCTAGACGAGAGACGGGATCCCCGTCCGCCTGCACCAGCACCATCAGCAGGCTAAACTCCTGGGGCGTGAGGTCGATCCCTTCCCCAGCCAAGGCGACGCGCCGTTGCACCAGGTCAATTTTGAGATCCCCATACTGCAGAAAGGTGGGAGGAATATGCCGCTGTCGCCGCCGAGCCAAGGCTAGAAGGTGGGCATCCAGCAGTTGCATACTAAAGGGCTTGGTGAGGTAATCGTCCGCTCCTGCTTCTAGGCCGGCGATAATGTCCGCTTCGGATCCCCGGTGGGAGAGTAGCAAAATCAGCAGATCGTACTGGCGATGGGCCCACCGGCACAATTGCAGCCCGCCGCGGTTGGACAGCTCCGCATCCAAAATCAGCAGGTGAATGGGCTGGTGTTGCAGCAGAGTCTTTGCTTGGCGAAGGGTCTCTGCTGCCCAAACTTGGTGTCCGGCCTGTTGCAAATGCCAACACAGCAAGCTGCGCAGATGAGGGTTGCCTTCTGCCAGCAAGATGTGCAAGGGTTGCATGGCTGTTCGGTTGGGATCCCGCCCACATCATAGTGCTCCGCACCGCTACCGCGACAGTGCTCCGCACCGCTACCGCGACAGTGCTCCGCACCGCTACCGCGACAGTGCTATGCCTCCGGCACCCTACCGGGAACCGCACCGCTACCGCGACAGTGCCATGCCTCCGGCACCCTAACGGGAACCGCACCGCTGTCGTTGTAGATAGCGAGTCACCTTGGACTCCGTCCCGCTAGCGCGAACGGGCAATGCTGTTCGCCTAAGGACTCCGTCCCGCTAACGCGATTGGCAGCGCACGGCGTTGTAGACTGACAATCTCTACCAAGACCAAGGTGCTCCGCACTGCTGACGCGATGGCCGATTCTCTCCCCCCCATTTCCGAGCGCAAACAGGATCACCTGGACATTGTTCTGCAGCAGGATGTGGCTGCCAAAGGGATCCGCACCGGCTTTGAGCGGTTTTTCTTTGAGCACGTGGCGCTGCCGGAGCTGCTGTTGTCGGAGATCGACCTGAGCTGCGAATTCTTGGGAAAACGCCTACAGGCACCCCTGCTCATCAGCAGCATGACGGGGGGAACAGAGGCTGCCCATGAGCTAAACCGACAACTGGCCGCCGCCGCCCAACAGTTGGGCATTGCCATGGGGGTGGGATCCCAGCGGGCAGCCTTGGAACATCCAGAGCTAGCCCGGACTTACCAGGTGCGCCAAGTGGCCCCGAATATTCTGCTGCTGGCCAACCTGGGTGCCGTTCAGCTCAACTACGGCTATGGGTTGGAGCAGGCGCGACGGGCGGTGGAGATGATCGAGGCGGATGCGCTGATTCTGCACCTCAATCCTCTCCAGGAGGCGGTTCAGCCCCAAGGGGATCCCGACTGGCGTGGATTGTATGGCCGCATCGAACGGTTGGTGGCGCAGTTACCGGTGCCGGTGGTGGTGAAGGAAGTGGGCAATGGCCTCAGTGCTAAGGTAGCCCAGCGGCTGGCCGAATGCGGTGTGGCGGCCCTAGATGTGGCGGGAGCGGGCGGCACCAGTTGGAGCGAGGTGGAGGCCCATCGCCAAACAGATGCTCTCAAGAAACGCATCGCCCACAGCTTTAGGGATTGGGGGATCCCAACGGCTTTGTCCCTGCTGGAAATTCGTCGCCTGCTGCCGGACTTACCCCTGGTGGCCAGCGGCGGCATCCGCAATGGCATCGACGCGGCCAAAGCTATCCGTCTGGGAGCCGATGTGGTGGGTATGGCCGCCCCCGCTTTACACGCCGTCTCCCAAGGACAGATGCAGGCAGTGGTGGACACCTTTCGCGCCGTGATCGAGGAGCTGCGCATTGTTGCCTTTTGCACTGGATCGGCCAACTTGGCTCGGCTGCGACAAGCTACCCTGCGGCGGCAGGATACTTGGGATCCCTTGCCCTAAACTCCAAGCACTTGCCACAAAGTAAACTACCCGACTCCGACCGCTAAAGCGGTACGGAGCGGGCTTTCAGTAGCCCTGAGCCTGCGCTGCTCTACCAGAGAACAAAACAGGCCCGAACCTCTAGGCTGGTTTACGACAGCCCCCAAGAGCGCAATCAC
>NZ_JANSHW010000257.1:0-12297 GCF_047461815.1 Synechococcus sp. R6-10 | reverse complement strand
TGTTTCCTTGCCGATGGCCTTGGCCTTTGGGGTGGCTTCGGGGGCAGGGCCGGTGGCGGGCTTGTACGGAGCAGTATGCGTGGGCTTTTTTGCGGCTCTGTTTGGGGGTACGCCCACGCTCATCTCCGAACCCACCGGGCCGATGACTGTGATGATGACGGCGGTGGTTGCTAATGTTACAGCTCGTTACCCGGAGCAGGGGCTGGGGCCGGCCTTCACCGTGGTGATGCTGGGGGGCTTATTTCAGGTCCTGTTTGGATCCCTGAAACTGGGTAAATACATCACCCTCATGCCCTACAGCGTTATCTCCGGCTTTATGTCCGGGATCGGCTGGATCATGATTTTGCTGCAGATCCCGCCGCTTTTGGGCCACGC
Organism: Synechococcus sp. R6-10; assembly: GCF_047461815.1. Taxonomy (NCBI): domain Bacteria; kingdom Bacillati; phylum Cyanobacteriota; class Cyanophyceae; order Synechococcales; family Synechococcaceae; genus Synechococcus; species Synechococcus sp. R6-10. The sequence continues at coordinate 11,922 of NZ_JANSHW010000257.1, read as the reverse complement.
CAGCCAGGGGGGAGTGATTGGGGCGGTGCAGAACCTGCCGACCTACCTGCTCAACCTCAAGATGCCAGAGCTGGGGCTGGGGCTGCTGACGCTTGCCATCCTTTTTGGCTATCCCAAGCCCTGGCGACGGGTGGTGCCGCCGCAGTTGGTGGCTTTGGTGTTGGGAACGCTGGTGGCCAGCTTGTTCATGGCCGATTGGGATTTGCGGCGCATTGGCCCTATCCCCACCGGTTTGCCGCAGTTGCAGTGGCCGCAGTTGCCCTTTGCTTCCCTGGCCAACTTGGTGCTGGATGGGGTGGTGCTGGGGATGCTGGGCTGCATCGACACCCTCTTAACGGCAGTCATTGCTGATAACCTCACCCGCACCCGCCACGACTCCGACCAAGAGCTGATCGGGCAGGGGATCGCTAACTTGGTGTCCGGCTTCATGGGAGGGCTGCCGGGAGCAGGGGCAACCATGGGCACGGTGGTGAATATCCAGTCGGGGGGACGTACCCCTCTGGCGGGCGTCACCCGCGCCCTCATTCTGTTGATGGTGGTGCTGTTTGCCGCTCCCCTCACGCAAGGGATCCCAATGGCGGTGCTGGCAGGGATCGCCTTTAAGGTGGGGGTGGATATCCTCGACTGGAGCTTCCTCAAGCGGGCCCACCGCCTTTCCCTCAAAGGGGCAGCCATCATGTACGGAGTGATGTTCATGACGGTGTTTGTGGATCTCATCGCTGCAGTGGGAGTGGGAGTGTTTGTGGCCAACTTGCTCACCATTCAACGCCTCAGCGAGATCCACTCCGAAGAGGTGAAAGCCATTACCGATGCCGATGATGCGGTGGATCTCACTCCCCGTGAGAGGGAATTGCTGCGCCAGGGATGCGGGCAGGTGTTGCTGTTTTACCTGAGCGGGCCGATGATCTTCGGGGTTTCCCAAGCCATTTCCCGCCAACATCAGGCGGTGGCCTCCTGCCAAGCGCTGGTGGTGGATCTATCAGATGTGCCGATGCTGGGAGTTTCGGCGACGCTATCCTTGGAAAATGCCATCCGCGAGGCCCTGGATCGGGGCAAACAGGTGTGGATTGTTGGGGCCAAGGGCCGGATCCGGCAGCGCCTAGAAAGCCTGCATCTGCCACTGTCCCCAGAGCGGTTTGTGGACAGCCGTGAGGTGGCCTTGGCCGAGGCTGTTGCCCAGTTGGGCTTGCCGCTCGAGGCCAGTCCCCTGGTTTGAGTAACCCCAATTGGCCTGAGCCACAAAGCTGCGGGATCCGTTTGCCAGATCTAGGTTAAGTCTGAGTCTATGCAATGGAAGGGTCGGGTCGCCTACTTGGCAACCATGCATCGCAAAGAGCAGGTCATCGGCCCTCTCTTGGCCGAACATTTGGGGATCCAAGTTCAAGTAGTAGCTTTCGACACCGACCAACTGGGCACCTTCTCGCGGGAGCGGCCCCGACCGGGGGATCCCATCCACACTCTGCGCCTGAAGATTGCAAGGGCTTTGCAGGATCATCCTGAAGCTCTGGGCTTGGCCAGCGAGGGATCCTTTGGCCCCCACCCCCAGATCCCCTGGATCCCTTGGAATCAGGAGTGGGTCATGCTCAGGGTTTTTGAACCCGGCGCGGAGCCCTTGGAGCTGGTCGGCTATGCAGAGAGCACCCAAACCAATTTCGGCCATCGCTGGGTACACAGCTTTGCAGAGGCGCTGGACTTTGCCCAGAAAGCGGGTTTTCCCCAGCATGCCCTGATTGCCCTCGACCGGCCAGAAAAGCCTCAGGTCATCCACAAAGGAATCCAAGATGAAGAGACCCTGAAGCAGGTGGTGGGGGAGATGCTGACTCGGCAAGGGGGCCTTCATCTGGAAACCGACATGCGGGCCATGTGCAACCCAACCCGGCTCCAGGTTATCGCAGCCGCCACCCAAAACCTAATCGCCAAGGCCCAAAGCCTGTGCCCGGCCTGCGGCACTCCTGGCTACTGGCAGATCCGCTCGGTCTCTGGACTGCCCTGCGGCCAATGTGGCGCCCCCACCCCCGTGGCCAAGGCTTGGGTATATGGCTGTGCTCGCTGTTCCCACACCCACACCGAGCCTGTGGCAGAGCCCTGGGCGGATCCCGCTCAGTGTGCCTTTTGTAATCCCTAGCTTTGTCCCAAGCTTGACGTCAAGCCCAGGCTTTCATCCCCCCAGAGGGGCTGATGTAAGAAAATAGGGATCCAACCCAGTGGATCCCTACTTAGCAACTTGGATGTCAGCGCAGGGATTTTAAGAACTAGAAAGTAAACACAGCTCGCAAAGCCCCCACGCCAATGGTTGGGTCGTTGTCTCCGGGTCTGCCGCCATTGGGGTTGCTCACAAAGTAGGCAGCAGGCGTTAGAGTAATGTACTCGTTGACCGGGAAGCTGTAGTAGACGTCCACAACGAAGGGGCGAGTATCCCACACTCCGTCGTTGTCTGTGGTCACGATTGGCTGCCCAAATACAATCCCGCCTCTGGCACCCTCCACGAAGAGGTCGGGGAAAACAAAGCCAAGGAGGAAACCATTAAAGTCTTCCTCACCCGGATCCACAGTGCCAGCCGGTACCACATTGGGCAGGTTGTAATCCACATTGCCAGCCGTAAACCAGCCAGACAAGGTAATGCGAGGGCTGATCTCCCAGTTGGCTGCGAACGTAAAAGCATTCACCCGTGCAGAGACATCTACCCGAGTTCTTCTTACCGGTCCACGGAAGAGACTTTTACCCGTGGCCAGGAAGGTGGGGCCGTCGTTCGCCTGCTGCAGGTAGGTGGAAGCAAACTGAAGGTAAAACTCCAAGCCCTTGGTTGGCAAGAAGCCCAGCTCGACGGTGTGAGCGCTATCATCACCTGTTAAGCCACTGTCGCCAAAGCCTCTCCCCAGAGCTTGACCTCTTCTGGTGCTGTAGGCGTAGGCTAAACGAAACTGGTCGCTCAAACGGTAGCGAAAACCAAATAGGGTTCCGCTGGGCACATCTGCCGTAGAGTTGGGAGCATCGGCAAAGTCCGACAGGGCATCAAAGGGCGTGCTGTACTGCAGAACGCTCGACACTCCCGTACCCGTAATGCCCGTGTAGATAGTAGCAGCGCGGTCGAAAGCAGGGAATTGATAAACCAGCTGGGCAAGGGTGAAGGTACCACCCGCACCCCCCTGGAAGCCAACGCCTGGGTCACCCTCAAAGAAGGTGGTTACCGCATCGCGAGCTTGGAGACGAATGCGCAGGCGATCGCGACCCACAAAAGAAGCATCGAAGTTCAAGCGTACCCGATAGGGAAGAGTCATGTTCGCCTGATTCTGCTCGGCTACCACTCTCCCTCGCACGACCCGGTCTTCTGTAAGAGCGCTACCAAGAATTGCGGTAATGACCTGAGCGTTAAGCTTGGTAACTGGGTTGAAGATCTTCCCTTTCAGATCGTTAATCTCAGCCTCTGCCGCATCCACCCGCCCGCGCAGGGCTGCCAGCTCAGCAGCAAATTCCTCTTGCAAGCGCTGCAGAGTGGCCAAGTCTTCCTTGGAGACTTTGTCGGCCAAACCGGCTGCAATCAACTCATTGATGCGATCCAAGCAGGCGTTCATGCCAGCGGCAAACTCAAAGCGAGTCATAGCCCGGTTGCCGCGGAAGGTGCGGTCAGGGTAGCCGGCAATACAACCGTAGCGCTCCACCAAGGATTGCAGGGCTTGGAAGGCCCAGTCGGTGGGCTGCACATCCGAAAGCTCAGAGATGGAGGTGACCGGCCCGGTAGCTTGGGCATAAGCCACTCCAGGGGTCAGGATCGCTGCTGCACCCAGAGTGCCGGCCAGCAGCGTTTTCCAGTAGTTCGCGTGTTTCGCGGGCATGTTTCTCTCCTTGTTCTTTTCCTCACACCTTTTTGGCTGTAGGGATGTCCTCATAGAAGCGACAAACTGCCTACCTCAACAACGAGCCTGGCAATCGCGGACTCTGGGAAGACATGATACAGCCGAAGTCCACATCGTCTACCACTTTACACACTTTCTGCGCGAGACTCAATGCGAGACCCAACTGCGGTAGATGATCGAGGCTCGATATCCACTACTCTACCTCAGGGATCCGGCTCTGGCTAGCGGGTGTATCTCAAACTGAGACAGAGCTCTCAAGCTGCAAGCTCCGGTGGGGATGGGCGGTACCGGACTCGAACCAGTGACATCCTGCTTGTAAGGCAGGCGCTCTACCGCTGAGCTAACCGCCCCCGAGGGATCCCAGCCCACCGAGTTTAGCATTCCCAAAGGACTATTTCCCCATACCCAAGCTCTGCGCCTTCTGGTACACCTTCCCCTCTGTGAGCAGGGAAGGGGCAATGCAGATCTCCACCTGCTGCATTTCTCGAAGATTGGCAGCCCCCAGGGTGGCCATGCTAGTGCGCAGAGCACCCCAGAGGTTGTGGGTGCCGTCGTCCAGGCGAGCGGGGCCGCGCAAGATTTCTTCCAAGGTGCCGGTGGATCCCACGCGGATGCGGGTGCCGCGGGGCAAGATGGGGCTGGGGGTGGCCATGCCCCAATGAAAGCCGCGACCGGGGGCCTCATAGGCGCGGGCCAAGGGGGATCCGATCATCACTGCATCGGCTCCACAAGCGATGGCCTTGCAAATGTCGCCACCGGTCACCAATCCCCCATCGGCAATCACAGGGACATAGGCGCCGGTTTCCGCCAAAAACTGCTCCCGTGCAGCGGCACAGTCGGCAATCGCTGTAGCCTGTGGTACCCCCACTCCCAACACGCCGCGGGAGGTACAGGCAGCCCCCGGGCCGATCCCCACCAAGACACCGGCAGCTCCGGCCTGCATCAGCTCCAAGGCAACATCGTAGGTAACACAGTTGCCCACCACAACAGGAATGGGCATTGACCGGCAAAATTGGGCCAGATCCAGCAGTTCCATGCCTTCGGGAACCTTGTGGTGCACCGAAACCACCGTGGCCTGGACGAAAAACAGATCCCCCCCGGCTTCCGCCACCAGGGGGCCGTATTGGGCGGCGTGGGCGGGCACGCAGCTAGCGGCGGCAATGGCGCCGGAGGCTTTAATCTGGCGGATGCGTTCTTGGATTAGCTCTGGCTTCACCGGCTCGCTGTAGAGGCGCTGCATTAGGGGCACAAACTCGTCTTTGCCCACCGACGCAATCTGATCCAACACCTCATCGGGATCGGCGTAGCGGGTTTGGATGCCATCCAGGTTCAGCACCCCGAAGGCCCCCAGCTCCGAGAGCAAAATGGCCATTCGCACATCTACCACGCCATCCATGGCGCTGGCGATGATGGGAATTGGCCTTTGGATCCCTCCCAGGGTGAAGTGGGTATCCACCAGGCTGGGATCCAGCGTTCGTCTGCCTGGGGCCAGCGCGATTTCATCCAGCCCGTAAGCGCGTCTTGCCTGCCGATTGCGGCCCAGTTGCACGTCCATTTTTCCCCTGTTCTGCGGATCCCTTGTTTTTATCATGCCGCCAAGGAGGGATCCAAGGCTAGCGAGAGTTTTGTTCTTCTGGTTGGGATTTCCACCTGCGATCCCGGAGCGGGTCTCAATCAGCCTCAGAGGTTCGAGGGGGCAAGGGCGTGAAAATGTGCCCTTCTTGCAGGTTGCCGAAACTGCGGCAGCGCTCGGATCCCCAGCGGAACCCGTAGAGGGCGATGTAAGCACACATCAAGGCATCCACTTGATCTTCGTAGTTTTTGAGCCGACGGCCCTTGAGGGATCCCACCTTCACTTGGAGCAGCTCTTCGTGATCCTGGAGAGCCGGGTCAGCGGCAGCTAGAGAGCGCAGATGATGCTGGTAAAGCTGCCAGGCTTGTTGCCGTTCCGGCCAGGTGCGTCGGGGGCGAGCCTTGTATTTCAGGGTGCGGCTGAGGCCGAAGAGACTGACCAAGGCGCTGTGGGGGAAGACCTCGGTCACTTGGCGGGTAAGCTTCCCTCGCTCGATGTTGGCCTGCTCCCAGAAGCCATAGCGGGATAGGGCTTGCACCAGGGCTTCTCCTCTCACTTGGCCGTTTTTTTCTAGAAGCCGGCGGTTGGCTGGGTGGGCCCCGGCTGCATAGGCGCGAAACACCCGGTTCAGTTCGGCCTCGGCCCGTCGCTGTCCGCTGAGGTTGGGGACGCGCAGGGGGGCATCCACCGCCACCAAGCAGGGATCTTCGCCCGCCTGAGCTTGAATATAGTCCAGGATCTCCTCATCCGTTTGGAGAATGCGGCTATCGACCAGATGGCCTGTCAAGTTCTGCCTGCCGGGATCCCCGAGCTGGACTCGCAGCGTGGCCAGACCGGAAGGGTTGCGGGGCGACCAAGCCAGATCCAGGCCAATGCAAATCAACTGAGCCACACCGCCTTCCCCTTTTCCTCAAGTTCGACAGATCAAAGCCATTTCCAAGAGCCAGTTTGAGGCAGTTCCCGATTGCATGGCTCCGGCACCCTCACCCCCAGCCCCTCTCCCAAAGGTAGAGGGGGATCAACGTCACAGACAGTTGCGCTGCTGTTGCATGGGTATTGGGAATGATCCCGCCAGCTCGCCTGTCTTGATAAAAAAATAAAAATCCATAAAAAAGGGATCCCACCAGGGGATCCCGAAAGATTCATCCAAGATGCCTGGCCAGGAAGCGAAGTGCCCATGGGCTCTTCGGTGAGCCTCAGGGATCCACCTCGCTGTGGCGGTCAACGGATTAGTAGTCGTAGTCACTCATGCCGCTGCCGCTGCTTGCCGGCGTGTTGGTTTTGGGCTCGGGCTTGTCCACCACGATCGCTTCAGTGGTCAGCACCATCCCCGCAATGGAAGCGGCGTTTTGCAGGGCGGAACGGGTAACCTTGGCCGGGTCTACAATGCCCGCTTCGAACATATCCACGAAGGCGTCGTTCTGGGCATCGTAGCCGGTGTTGAAGGGCTTGTCTTTCACCCGCTCCAGCACAATGGAGCCGTTTTGGCCGGCGTTCTCAGCAATGCGGCGCAGCGGAGCGCCCAGAGCGCGGGCGACCAGGTTGGCCCCCACCAGTTCATCGCCGGACAGGTTGGCTTGCGCCCACTCGGTTACCACCGGGATCAGGTGTGCCAAGGTGGTACCGCCGCCGGGAACGATCCCTTCTTCTACCGCCGCTTTGGTGGCGTTGATGGCATCTTCCAGGCGCAACTTGCGGTCTTTCATCTCGGTTTCAGTGGCCGCGCCCACTTTGATCACTGCCACACCGCCGGAGAGCTTGGCCAGGCGCTCTTGCAGTTTTTCTTTGTCGTAGGTGGAGTCGGTTTCCTCAATTTGACGGCGAATTTGCTCGCAACGAGCTTTCACGGCCGCTTCGTTGCCTTCCGCCACGATGGTGGTATTGTCTTTGGTTACCGTGACGCGACGGGCAGTGCCGAAGGAATCGAGGCGAGCGTTCTCCAGCTTCAGGCCGCGCTCTTCGCTGATTACCTCACCACCGGTCAGGATGGCAATGTCTTCCAACATAGCCTTGCGGCGATCCCCGAAGCCAGGGGCTTTTACCGCTACCACGCTCAGCACACCCCGCAGCTTGTTCACCACCAGGGTAGCCAGCGCTTCTTTCTCGATGTCTTCGGCGATGATCAGCAGGGGACGACCGGCGCGAGCCACTTGCTCCAAAACCGGTACCAGGTCTTGCACCAGGGTGATCTTCTTGTCGGTGATGAGGATGTAGGGGTTTTCCAGAACCGCTTCCATCCGCTCGGTATCGGTGACGAAGTAAGGGGAGATGTAGCCCTTGTCGAAGCGCATCCCTTCCGTCACTTCCAGCTCGGTGGTCATGGACTTGCCTTCTTCCAGGGAGATCACCCCTTCGCGGCCCACCTTGTCCATGGCCTCGGCAATCATACGGCCCACTTCTTCATCGTTACCGGCGGAAATGGCCGCCACCTGGGCAATGGCTTTGGAATCTTCGACCGGGCGGGCATGTTCGGCGATTTTGTCTACCAAAAACTTCACCGCCTTGTCGATCCCCCGCTTTAGGGCAATCGGGTTGGCGCCGGCAGCCACGTTTTTCAGACCTTCTTTCACCATGGCGTGAGCCAAGACCGTGGCCGTGGTGGTGCCATCCCCAGCCGTGTCATTGGTCTTGGAAGCCGCCTGCCGGATCAAGGAAACGCCTGTGTTCTCAATGTGGTCTTCCAGCTCGATTTCTTTGGCAATGGTTACCCCGTCGTTGATGATTTGGGGGGCGCCAAACTTCTTCTCCAGCACGACGTTGCGCCCTTTGGGACCCAGGGTAACGGCTACGGCTTCTGCCAAAATATCCATGCCGTGCTCTAGAGCGCGGCGGGCTTCTTCACTGAAGATGATTGATTTGGCCATAGTCAACCTCTCCGATGCAAATGCAGGTAAGGGTGAAACAGAGTCTCAAGGATTCAATCGTTCGTTGAACTGCTGCTGAATCACTGACCATTACTGAACAATGGCGAGAATGTCCCGCTCGGCCAACAGCACATATTCATCGCTGCCCAGCTTGACTTCGGTTCCGGCATACTTGGAGTAGAGCACTTTGTCGCCGGCTTTCAGTTCCATCGGGATCAGCTTGCCCTCGTCGTTGCGCTTGCCAGGGCCAACAGCAACCACTTCCCCCACCTGGGGCTTTTCCTTGGCAGTGTCCGGCAAGAAGATCCCACCTGCGGTTTTCTCGTCCTGCTGAGCGATTTTGACCAGCACGCGGTCGCCCAGCGGCTTCAGGGTAGAGACGTTAAGAGCTACTGCAGCCATGACGAATGTCCTCCGTGATCCTAAAGCACGAAGCTGAAGTTTTCATTTCCATTAGTTCCACTTCCCCGAAGGGAAGCGACTTAGCACTCTCGACTTACGAGTGCTAGTTTATCAGCCAACTTTCTGGCCTGACAATAGCCTTTGTCAGCGGGATCCCGCTTTTGGCGGGTACGGTCGGGGTGCGGATCCCCCTACTTTTGGTGCCGGTGTGGGATCATGGCCTGAGTTGGGCTGGGTTGAGAAGGTGTGGATCCCGTTGTTTCAGGTGGATGCGTTTACGGCAGTGCCTTTTGCAGGTAACCCCGCGGCGGTGTGTTTGCTGCCTCAGGAGCTGCCGCAGGCGCTGATGCAGGCTATTGCCGCAGAGAACAATTTGTCGGAGACGGCTTTTTTACTTCCCCAGGGATCCCAGGGCGAGGTTCCCCACTATGGGCTGCGCTGGTTTACGCCGACGACGGAGGTGGATCTCTGTGGCCACGCCACCTTGGCTGGTGCCCATGTGCTGTTCACCGAGGTGCATCCTGAGGCGGAGAGGGTAGCCTTTTCCACCCGCAGTGGCCTGTTGCAGGTGCGGCGGCAAGGGGATCGCCTGGCCATGGATTTTCCTGCTCGCAGTCCGGAACCTTGGCCAGAAGCCAAAGAGCAAGTAGCAGCAGCTTTAGGGATCCCACCCGTGGAGCTATACCGGGGGGACATGGGGGTAGCGGTGCTGGCTTCGGCGGAACAAGTGCAGCAGGTGCAGCCGGATCTGGTTCAGGTTCAAGCACTCCCCGTTCCGGGGTTGATCGTCACAGCCTCTGGGGCGGCTCTGGGGAATGGGCCGGATTTCGTCTGCCGCGTTTTCGCTCCTCGGCTGGGGATCCCGGAGGATCCGGTGACGGGATCCGCCCAGTGTCTTTTGATGCCCTATTGGGCCAAACGCCTGGGCCGACTTGATTTGAAGGCTCACCAGCTCTCGGCCCGCGGGGGCGAGCTGTGGTGCCGAGATCGAGGATCACGGGTGGAGATTGCTGGGCAAGCGGTGCTGGTGATCAGAGGAGAGCTGAGGCTGCCTTAGAACCGTTGTCGACTAGGGTGCTAGCGGCAGGGAACAAGGCCTCCGGCCCGCTAGGGCGAGCAGTTGAAATAGATGGTAATAAAAACCACGACTGCTATCAGCCCTACAGAACAAAAAACACCTCGGATACCTCCGAGGTGCAGGCCAGGAAAGAGCTTGAGCTAGCCAAGGATTTCGGCGGCTTGAATGAGCTCCACCTGCTTTTTCTTCAGCACCAACAGCACCTGGGTAATGGTAATGGCTGCCAGGAAGGCCACCAGCCATTTCACCCGCTCCGGGCTTTGCAGCACCAGATCCCGCTCCACCTGGCCAAAGCCGCCCACATTGGGATTGTTGGTGACGGGATCCCCTTCTTTGACGCTGTCGCCAACGGCAACCACCAGCTCCGGCCCAGGTGGCACCACCAGGTTTTGGATCCCACTTTCGCTCTCGAAGCTGAGAACCCGCGTGCCTGGCAGCTCATATTCCGGGGGCACCAGGCTGGCCAATTCAGCCGGCAGATCGCTGATATCGGAGTCGAGGGTGGCAATGTTGACCAGACGCCCCGTGGCTGGGGCGCGGAAGACGTTGTTGTTGCTGAGGCTGCCGTCGGGGTTGAGCTGACCGCGACCCCGGTTGGCCCCAATGTAAACGCGATACTTCATGAAGGCCACCGAGGGATCCTCTTTCGGGTCAGGGGCCACCACTGGAAAGACGATTTCTTGATGCTGCTCGCCCGGCAAAGGCCCGACCAGGAGGATGTTGGGCTTCGCGTCGCTGTAGGGGGTGATGTAGGTCTCGGCAGTTTCTTGCCGTTGTTCCTCGGTCATCTCGGCTTCGGTGGCTAAACGGAAGCCCTCCGGCAAGACCACCACCGCGCCCACATTCAACCCACCCTTGCTGCCGTCTGCCAGCACCTGCTGCTTGCTCAGGTCATAAGGGATCCCAACTTTGATGGTGAACACCTGGCCGGGGGTGACTGCCTGGGGCACCTCGGCGCGAGTGGGCATGGCGTTCAGGTGGCAGTTGGCACAGACAATTTTTCCGGTCGCCTCGCGGGGGTTGTCGTAGGCCATCTGGGCGTAATAGGGGTAGGCTGCCGCCGGACGTGCCCCCATCCCCAGCAACAGCAGCAGCCCACAGAAGGCCAAGCAGATTCGCTTCATAACTCTCAGCTCAGAATGAATTTCCATCACAGGTTTAGGACACAGTCTTGGAACAGCCATCTCGACAATTTGCCCCAAATCGTTCGGCAAAAGCCGGCACAGCCAGCGGGATCCCTTGCCCTTTAGGTTTCCCGGAAATCGGGGCCTTGCCAAGGGCTGAAGCGGACGTTGTCGCCATCCACAGTGGCGCTCACCAGCTCCAGCGAGCGGGGAGCCGGTCCCCGGATCACCTTGCCATTGGCCGCATACTGGGATCCGTGGCAAGGGCACTTAAACAAGTTTTCCCCCACATTCCAGGGCACCACGCAACCGAGGTGGGTACAAACCGCGTTGAGGCCATAGTTGGCCACCGCCCCATTGTCGATCACGATGTAGGTGGGATCCCCCTTCAAACCTTGGGCCAGCACCCGATCCGTAGCGGCATGGGTGGCCAACAGTTCACTGACGCTGATGGGCTTGCCGAGGGCGTCCTGAGCGATGAGGCCTTCCCCCCCTCCACCGGCAGAGGGCGGAATAAAGTACTTCACCACCGGGTAGAGGGCGCCCACCACCACGACTCCCACAGAGCCGCTGAGCAGGGCATTGAGAAGAACCCGCCGGCTCATGGGGGGCGCTTCAAAGTTGCTAACCGCTTCCGTCATAATGGCAAATGCAGACCTGAGAAGTTTTAACGTTCGTTGACAAGCGACATCATCCTAACCGACCCCTCTGGCCAATATCGTTAAGAAATGCAACGCTGTAAGAGGCCGTGGCCTTCCTTCCCAAGGTGAGCGGCCCAACCAGCGCGATTGGAGCCAGATCCAAGCCAGCCTCAGACAAGTCTGATGAAGGGATCCGACTTTCAAGCTTTGTTGCGCGAGAAGTGGGGCTATTCCTACGACGTGCAGTTGCGCCGTATCCAGCAGAAGGTGGTGTTGCTGGTGATGTGGCGCTATCTGGAGCAGCCCTCCTTCCCCTTGAGCGAGGCGGAGTATCTGGCCCACTTGGAGAACGTGCTGGCCCATTTGCAGGCTTGGGGGGTGTGGGA
>NZ_JANSHW010000256.1:0-2573 GCF_047461815.1 Synechococcus sp. R6-10 | reverse complement strand
TGCCTGCAACAATCTCCGATAGTGATCTACACAAGCCTGGGTCAGCCCACTGCCTGCCCAGCCCATTACACTTTGGAAGGGAGATGGCTTCCCTGGCCAATGGCTCTTTTCTTCCACTTGAGCTGCCCTTACCCTCTCCGGCCTCTCCAACCAACCCATTTTCTCAGCAAAAGTCTGGACAAACGGGCCTTCGCTTCATTATGATTGTTTTCCGTTGCCAACTGAGTCCATCCGCTTTGGCGACCCGGCGCGCTGCTACACCAGATACTGCCTCTTTAGCAGGTAAGTCTGAGCAGCTCTCAACAAAAGCAGTTTGGCGTGCAGCTTTGGGGGTGAACTAAGCAAAAGGCTCAGCGTTGCCGGCGCTGAACTTGGCCTCGGGGGATCCCTACCTTGCTCTTTCGCCTCAGCCGGCAGACTCAGCTTTGTCTTGAGCTTCCTGCTGCCACGCTATTGCTGTATGCCTATCCATCCGGCTAACTGAGCCATTGGCCTACGGCCCGCTTCGCGAACGGCTAGCCGATTGTTGGAGTGAGCTGGCTCTCAGTTGATGAAAACGAGTCGTGCAGGCTCGATTGGAGGTTCTTGTGGCACTTGGCATCCTCGGAAGAAAAGTCGGCATGACCCAGATCTTCTCTCCAGAAGGGCTGGCCATTCCGGTCACTGTCGTGCAGGCGGGGCCTTGCACCGTGACCCAGATCAAAACCCAAGCCACAGATGGCTACAACGCCATTCAGTTGGGCTACTTGCCCACTGCCGAAAAGCATCTCACGCGGGCGCAGCGGGGCCACCTCACCAAAGCGGGGGTGACAGAGCTGCTGCGCCACCTGCGGGAGTTCCGGGTTGACCAGCCAGAAGCCTACCAGTTGGGGCAGAAAATTACCGTCGAGATGTTTTCCCCCGGCCAGTTGGTGGATGTGGCAGGTACCTCCATCGGGCGAGGGTTTGCCGGCTATCAAAAGCGCCACCACTTCGGTCGTGGCCCCATGTCCCACGGCTCCAAAAACCACCGCCGACCGGGTTCCATTGGCGCCGGCACAACCCCAGGCCGCGTGTTTCCGGGGATGCGCATGGCGGGGCGGTTGGGAGGTGGCCGAGTCACCACCCGCAAATTGCAGTTGGTGCAGGTGGATCCAGAGCGGGATCTGTTGGTGATCAAGGGTTGCGTGCCCGGGGTAGAAGGAGGGCTGCTGGAGATCACCCCTGCCAAGCAGGTGGGCAACAAGCGCTAAGGAGGGATCCCTGGCAAAGGCTGACCCGCATCCGCAAAGACGAGGAAACCATGGCAAGTTGTGTGGTGAAAAATTGGCAAGGGGAAACGGTGGGCAGCGCGGAGCTGAGCCTCAAAGTTGCTCGTCCCGAAACAGCCGCCCACATTCTCTATCTGGCACTGCGCCGGCAGATGACCAATGCTCGTCAGGGCAACGCCCACACCAAGACCCGAGCTGAGGTGCGCGGCGGCGGTCGCAAGCCTTGGAAGCAGAAAGGCACCGGTCGAGCCCGTGCCGGCTCCATTCGCTCTCCACTTTGGCGCAAAGGGGGGGTGATCTTCGGCCCCCGCAAGCGGGAATACAACCTGGCCATGAACCGCAAAGAACGGCAACTGGCCCTGCGCACCGCTCTGCAAAGTCGGGTGGAAGATCTGGTCGTGGTGGAGGATTTCCAGGAGCAGCTCAACCCGCCCAAGACCCGCGCCGTGGCCCAGGCTTTGCTGCGCTGGGGGGTGATGGAAGATCAATCGGCCCTGCTCATCGTTGCCGAACGCTCGGAAGCCGTAGAGCGGGCCGTGCGCAACATCGCCCGCGTTAAGCTGATTGGCCTGGATCAGATCAACGTCTTCGATCTGCTCAACGTCGATTGGGTGCTGATCACCGTTTCTGCCCTAGAGCAACTCAAGGCCCGTTGGGGATCCGACGCCGCGCCGGCAGTTCTGGAGAGGCCCTCTGAGACTGCGCCTCAGGCCGACCTAGCCGGAGATCAGGCCCTGCCCGGAGATGGGCCGGAAGATCAGGCCGTTCCAGAAAGCGAACACGAGGAAGCAGAGCAAACCCCAGCCCAACCTGAGGCCCAGGAAAACCAAGTTGCCCTCCAAGGACGTCCAGCAGATCCGCAGGGGCCAGAAGAGCAAACCGAAGAGCCCCAAGATCCAGCAGAAGAACTGGCTCAAGGAGTAGAGCCGTCAACGGTAGAAGAGGCCGAAGCAGCCCCAGCAGAGGAGGAAAGCGATGACTGAGAGCAAGCGGATCCTGGCCGACGTCCTGTTGCGCCCCGTCATCACCGAAAAGGCAACCGCCTTGATGGAGCAGCGCAAATATGTCTTTGAAGTGCTGCCCACCGCCACCAAGCCGCTCATCCGAGCTGCCGTCGAAGAAATGTTCCGCGTGCGAGTTACTTCCGTCAACACCCTGAAGCTCCCGCGCAAGCAACGGCGGGTGGGCCGCTTTGTGGGCTACCGCACCCGTCCCAAGCGAGCCATCGTGACCTTGGCGGAGGGAGATTCCATCACCCTCTTCCCGGACACCTAACCCCCCTTTTTGAGTTGTTGTCATCCCATCCCCCACCCCTACCCGAGC
>NZ_JANSHW010000255.1:0-3934 GCF_047461815.1 Synechococcus sp. R6-10 | reverse complement strand
CCCGTAGGTGGGCTGCTGTCACCTTCTCCGGGAGAGGATGAAGATCCTTTTCTGAAGGTTTGGCCGGCCTTTTCAAGCCCAATCGAGCAGGCTGGTGGCTGTCTCCGAGGGTCGCCAGGCTGAGCCAGCAAGTTAAGATGTGTTACGGAATCCGTTGGGGCATCTATGGGCGCAACACCGGTAGTGACAATAGCAGCGAGGCAGGATGGCTTGGGTTCTGGGGCTGTCTCCATCCCTCCGGCAGATCTGGGGGTGGTTCCTGAGCCAAGCTTGCGTTACGACCCAGAGCAGTTGGCCAAGCAATATCGAGGGCGCTGGGATCTGGTGGTGCGGCGCCTGTTTCAGTTGATCACCCCCTTTTTGGGCTTGTTGGCCTGGGTGTTTTGGGATCGCTGGCGGGGAGTAGAACTGAAGAATCGCCCGAAACATGCGGCCCGGCTACGGGAGATCCTCACGGAATTGGGGCCGACAGCCATCAAAATCGGCCAAGCCCTCTCCACCCGTCCCGATCTGGTTTCGCCCCTGTTTCTGGAGGAGCTGGCCAAACTGCAGGATGAGCTGCCCCCCTTCGAGAATGCCATTGCTTTTGCCCTCATCGAGTCGGAGATCGGCAAACCCATAGACAAAATCTTTCGAGAGATCAGCCCTGAACCGATTGCCGCCGCCAGCTTGGGGCAAGTGTACCAGGCCTACTTGCACAGCGGGGAGAAAGTCGCCGTCAAGGTGCAGCGGCCCGACTTGATTGGGCGCATCTCTCTCGACATGTATATTGTCCGCAGCCTGGCCGCCTGGGCCAAACGCACTTTCCGCCGCATCCGCAGCGACCTGGTGGGCATCGTCGATGAGTTTGCCGGGCGCCTCTACGAAGAAATGGACTACACGCAGGAGGGCCGCAATGCCGAGCGGTTCCTGGCGCTGTACCGTCACCCCTCCATCTACGCTCCCAAAATTTACTGGGAGTACACCCGCACCAAGGTGCTGACGATGGAGTGGATTGATGGCATCAAGCTGACTCAGGTTGATAAAATCGCTGCTGCGGGGCTGGATGGACGGCACTTGATCGAGATCGGTGTCAATTGCTCCCTCAAGCAGCTTTTGGAAAATGGCTTTTTCCACGCCGATCCCCACCCGGGCAACCTCTTGGCCATGTACGACGGGCGGCTGGCCTATATCGATTTCGGCATGATGAGCACCATCGCGCCCCATCAGCGCTACGGCCTGATCAAGGCGATTGTGCATTTGGTAAACCGAGACTTTGCCGGGCTGGCCCAAGACTACGTGGACTTGGAGTTCCTGGATCCAGATACCGACCTGACTCCCATCATCCCTGCTCTGGAAGCTGTCTTCGCCGAAGCGATGGGCAAATCGGTCTCCGAACTGAATTTCAAGAGCATCACCGATCGGCTCTCGGGGGTGATGTACGACTTTCCCTTTCGAGTTCCCGCCTACTACGCCTTGATCATCCGCTCTTTGCTCACCCTGGAAGGGATTGCCATCGGCCTGGATCCCAACTTTAAGGTGTTGAGCGTGGCCTATCCCTACGTGGCTCAGCGCCTGCTCACCGACCCGGCCCCGGAGCTGCGCGTATCCCTGCGGGAGCTGCTGTTTAACCAGGGGCAATTTCGCTGGAACCGCCTGGAGAACCTGCTGCGCAACGCCGTCAACAGCGAGGATTTTGATCTACAGGGATCCCTGGAAAAGGCCGTTGATTTTATCTTTTCTGAGCGGGGCGCTTTCCTGCGGGAGCGCCTAGTGGATGTGCTCTTCTCCAGCTCGGGATCCCAGGGTGGCTCAGATGGCTTGGCTCATTTGCAGCGTCTGTGGGAACTCCTCAGCAGCAACCCGAGCTTTCAGCCGCTGCAGCTTCTGCCGATTGTTGCCAAGGTGGCTGCCAAACCGGAAGCTCAACAACTGGGCCGTCAATTGGCCTCCCGCTGGTTGCAACGCTCGGCAGCCCGCCTCATCCGCGACCTGCTGTTGCCGGATACAG
Organism: Synechococcus sp. R6-10; assembly: GCF_047461815.1. Lineage (NCBI taxonomy): Bacteria > Bacillati > Cyanobacteriota > Cyanophyceae > Synechococcales > Synechococcaceae > Synechococcus > Synechococcus sp. R6-10. The sequence continues at coordinate 1,944 of NZ_JANSHW010000255.1, read as the reverse complement.
AAAAGCCCAGTTCACCCTCTTCCCTCAACGGGCGTGGCGGGATCCCTGGGCCAGCAACCTCTGCTTCTACCGCTCAACTTCCCCTTCCGGCCTAGCTCAGGTGCTCTTGGGGGGCAGTATCGCTGTTGGGGTTAACAGAGGCCAGAGCCAGCGTAATCCACTCGGAAAATTCATCGCGGCGGAAAACCTGGGGGCGGGAGCGGGGGCCAAAACGCAGCAGGCTGGGCATGCCGTGCTCCTTGAGTCGAGACTGTAGCCAGGTGCCCACACCGGTTTTGCCATCGTTGGGCATTTCGGTTTGGAAGTCACTGTACATCAACAACAACTGGCTGCGAGATTGGAGCACCGCATTCTCTTGAATTAACTTCGGCAAGGAGAGATGGGTGGCTGAGACTGCCCCTTTGCTCCCTTTGGCCGATTCACGACGACGGTCGCGCGGGCGCGGGTTAGTGCTTTCACGGCTCTTGCGGGTTTTGGGTTCACTAGGCATAGAATCTCCTAAACGACAGAGTGCTCCCCAACGGGGGTTAAAGCGGGAACTCGCAGGCCAAAAGCCGAGCCCGCTGTGAAAGTGGCTCGATGGGTACAGTTCTGGAGAATCGCTGAGAAGAGGGACACCTGCTCTTGAGTAAGCGAAGAAGAACTGCGCTGAGCCGGCACGAAAGGCTGGGATCCCTTCGGCGCAACAGCAGTCCACAGCGGGCCGAGCTCCTGCCAATACATCCAAGGCCTGCCCTTGTTTTTCCTGTCGGAGGCCAGTTTGGCTACCACGAATCCGCAGGGCAAGCAAGCCCGGATGTTACCCCTATATTGACTTAAAAATGGACAAGTGGACAGTCCCTGGCCGAGAATTTAGCTGCTGCGGCGGGAGCTTCGGAAGGAACTAGGCTTGCCCGCCGGTGGCGAGTATCGCTGAGCTACGGGAGTAGCCTCCTACTACACCTGGAAGCGGTTGTTGGTGGTGTCCAAAAAGGAGTTTCACTGGCTTACTGAGATACTATGCGCATTGCCATTGTCGGGTTGGGGTTGATTGGCGGATCCCTGGCCCTCAAACTGACCGAAAAGGGATATCCCGTCTGGGGGATAAGCCGCAACCCGGCCACCTGCAAACAGGCTCTGGAACGGGGTGCTGTTCAAGGCTGTGGAACAGAGTTGGCCCAGTTGGCCCGCTTTGACCCTCAAAGGGTGCTGATCTGTACCCCTCTGGAGCAGGTGTTGACCACGCTAGCCGCCCTGGTGCCTTATTTGTCGGCAGAAACCGTGGTGAGCGATGTCGGCTCGGTTAAGCAGCCCATCGTCGCTCCGGCAACCGAATTGTGGCCCTGGTTTGTGGGGGGGCACCCCATGGCCGGCAAAAGCCTGCAAGGGATCCAAGCGGCAGAAGCCGACTTGTTTCGGGGGCGGCCTTACGTGCTCACTCCCATCGCCGAGACCCAACCTCAGGCTCTCGATGCGGTGAAAGAACTGATTGCTGCTGTTGGCGCAGAAGCTGTCCTCACGGATCCCGCACGCCATGACCGAGCGGTGGCCTGGATCAGCCATTTGCCAGTTATGGTCAGCGCCAGTTTGATCGCAGCGGTTAGCCAAGAAGGGGATCCCGCGATTCTGGAATTGGCCCGCACTTTGGCCAGCAGCGGATTCCGCGATACCAGCCGTGTTGGCGGAGGGATCCCGCAATTGGGTTTGGAAATAGCCCGCCACAACCGACAGGCGCTGCTGACTGCCCTGAGCAGCTACCAAGCTCAGCTGCGACAGATAGAGCAGTTGATCGCTGGCGAAAGGTGGGACGAATTGCTCCTGGTGCTGCAACGAGCTCAACAGGAATGGCAGCAGTTCCCCGTCAACCATCCTCGCGGAATTCCTCACAACCTGCGCGGTGGGAATGGACAGTAGACGTACTCCCCCAAGACTGGGGATCCCAGGGGGGCGGGGGAGTTCATGCTA
>NZ_JANSHW010000254.1:0-1854 GCF_047461815.1 Synechococcus sp. R6-10 | reverse complement strand
CCCTCCAGCTAAAATTCACCAGGTAAAACGTCCGTCCGCCCCATAGAGCCAGTAGGTTGTCCTCTTGGTGTGGATGCATATAAAACTGCCAATAGCCCTGCGGATTGTTGGGGGGACTGATGGCCGGCCCATCGTGGTAAACCAAATCGCGGGCGTTGGATCGCGCAACCGTGATGTCAAAAAAACGCACGCCGGGAGTATCTCGAAATTGATGGAATGGCAGCAGGGCAAACATGGATCTCGACATAGGGACACTTGACCAACGACAGGAAGATAAAGAGGTTTTCACACTGTTTCCCGCTGTTTCGCAGTGTGAAGGGGAAGCTATGTCGTAGTTTAGTCAGGCGCGGCGGAGGGTTCAAACCTGAGATAGCATCACATCTATGCGCAGATCGAATAGATGGGATCCATGAACATCTCACAACTGCAAACCCTGGTGGCTGTGGTGGAGCGGGGGAATTTCAGCGATGCCGCTCTGCAATTGCACATTTCCCAGTCGGCGGTGAGCCGGGCCATTGCCAGCCTGGAGGAAGAACTGGGGGTGACCCTGTTGGTGCGCGGTCGCTTTGGGGCGCGCCTGACGCCGGTGGGAGAGCGACTGCTGCGCCATGTTCGCAAAATGCTGCAACTGCGGGAACAAATGGATTATGAGGCCAACCTGGAAAAAGGGTTGCGGGGGGGAAATGTGCGAGTTGCCGCTTTTCGCAGTGCTGCAACCCATTTGCTGCCGCCGGTGATCGCCCGCTTCCGCCAACAATTTCCCCAGATTACCCTCACCCTCACAGAGGAAGATCCGGCCACTGTTGAACATCTGTTGCGATCGGGCCAGGTGGATATTGGTCTATTGCCTCTGCCGCGGGCTGGTGAGGATCTACAGACGTGGGAGATTGCCCGCGATGAGTTCATTGTGTTGGTTCCGCTGAGTTTTGGGCCCCTGCCGGAAACCCTGACCTGGGAGGATCTTTCCCGTTTTTCCTACATTCTCTACAACTACGCCGAATGCACCACCGCGGTGCGGAACCACTGGGAAGCCGCTCACCAAACCCTCAAGGTGGCCTACTTGGTGAAGGAAGACTCCACCATTGTGAACATGGTGGCACAGGGTCTGGGGGCTGCCATCTTGCCCCGCTTGGCCGCCATCCCCATTCCCGAAGGGATCCAGATCCGCCGGCTGCCGATCCCACTGGAGCGGGTGATCGGGGCTGCCGTTCTGGCCTCTGCGCTGCATCCGCCTGCAGTACTTGCCTTCCTGGAAGCCTTGCGGGGAAACCCATCCCAGTTGCCAAGTTAACATTGCATCGGGAGTACAAGGCAGCTTTGTTGACACCACGCTCATCCATCCAGTGACGCAAGCATTGGTTGCGGACAAACTGGGCAGGGCCTCATCCAAGGCTTGGTATGGCGCTGGAGCGGCGTTGAGGAGTTTGGCTTCCCTGACCAGCATGGGTTTATTTCATTGCAGGTCTATATCATTGCAGGTCTATAGTCATTTCAAACTAGATTGAGACACCCCCGCTGCTGCCCAAACGTTCCACGCCGCTTCCACAATCACCTTTAGATCCTGTCCCAGAGGGAGAAAGGAGCTAGGAAGCAATGCAACGGAAATGTTTCATTCCTGTTTAAAATGACAACAACAGGGCAAAAACTGTCCTGGAAGGACGGGGCTTTAGACCCAGTTTTTGGGTAACGCAGTGAAAATCGGCGGCCAATGTACGTTGGGGCAAGGCCAGCAGATCCTCCCCCGCCAATTTTTGAAAAGACTTGCCCACCCCAGTTACCTTGCCCTTCAAGTGCGATCACTACCCTATCTCCAATCGCGCCGAGGAGATAGAGTTCTCCAGCCGTTGAAAGGGG
>NZ_JANSHW010000253.1:0-6548 GCF_047461815.1 Synechococcus sp. R6-10 | reverse complement strand
CTTTTGCCAAACCGCCTAAAGCTCAGTAAATTCAGCAAAGTTCAGGGTTTTGGGGGTTAGAGGCATGCTCCCTGAACGCTCGGCGCCGCTTCCGCGACCATCCCTGGCTCCTTTCCCTCTGGGAGAGGGGGCAATGCAAACAACTGTAGATTTGTACAAACAACTGTAGATTTGTACTGAGATGATCTTGAGAGTTTTGGACTAGAGCTGGGTGGAGCTCTCCTAAGACTAGGTAGCCCGTAGCTGCACCGGCATAACCAAATAACAGAGCCGCATTGCCCCAAGGGGCTTCCAGATGGCCGGCTGCGTGGCGCCGTTTAGCTCCAGGCTCACCTGCTGCGTATGAAACACCCTGAGGGCATCCAGCAGGTAACGCACATTGAAGGCCAGCTCCAGGTCAGGACCAGACATCTGCACTGGCAACGATTCCTCGCCACTGCCCACATCGGGCGCCTCGGTGCTGATGCGCAGGGTTTGGGTTGCGGCAGAAAGATTGAACTTGACGATGTCGTTTCTTTGGGCAGCAAGTACTCCCACCCGTTCCAGCGACTCCATCAAGGGCCGACGCTCCAGGGTTACCTGCCGCTCAAATTGCCTGGGAATCAGGCGGTTGTAGTCGGGATATTGGCCCTCCAAGAGACGGCTGGTGATCCGCTGTTGGCACTGGGTTTTGCCGGCGCGAGGGGGCAGGACAAACTGCACCTGGGATCGGTCAAACCGCAATTCCACCGTAGAGGCCGCGGTCTGGGTGCCGAGGATGCGCTCCACCTCTCGCAAAGTGCGAGCGGGAATGGTGAAATCCAACCCTATTTCCCCATGGGCCGAAGCAACCGGGATCCCGTCCGCCTCCACCTGCACCATCGCCAGACGATGCCCATCGGTGGCTGCAAACTCCAGGCAAGGGGGATCCCCCGCCAAGAGCTTGACATGCACCCCTGTGAGCACCTGCTTGGTCTCATCTCCAGAGGCCGCAAAAAGGGTTTGGCCGATCCCTTGCAACAGGCTCTCGATGGGCAGCTCCAGGGCCTGAGCTGTTGGGCTTTCCTCCCCCACAAAATCGCCATCTGCGTCGGCGGTGCGGAGCGATATTTCCGGTAGGGTGGGGTACTCTTCAGCCGACATGCTGCGCACTTGGTACTGGCCGGCTGCCGACATGAGAATCACAGGGGCACTCTCCTTGGCTTGGCTGCTCGCGTCAAGAGTCACTGGGCCGCTGGGCAGACGGCTGACGATGTCGCTGAGCAGCTTGGCCGGCAGGGTGGTGCGACCGGATCCCCTGACCTGAGCCTCGAACTCGCTGCGAATGCACAAGTTCAAGTCAAAGGCGGTCAAAGCAACCCGCTGAGTTTCCGCGTCGGCCTCCACCAACACATTGGCCAAAACGGGCAGGGCGGGGCGGCTGGCCACAGCCCGTCCAACGGAAGCGAGGTGGTGGCTGAGATCGGCTTGCTCGCAGGTGAAGCTAAAACCCTCCAGCGGCGCGTCAACAGCTTCGTTAAAGCGGCTCTCCCCACGATAGGGAGCTGCAGTCTTGCTGCTGCGCAACACCGGCGCGAACGACTCGGTTTCCGATTCTCGATCCACAGGACGCTGAGCTTGCACCATCAGGGGCACTTGAGGGCTGAACATGCACATCCTACACCGGCTGCCCCGACTGGATCCCTGCCCTTGCAGACAAGTTTTGGAAAATTTGCCTCGCGCGTAGGACAGATCTGAAATTTCGATCCCTGCCTAATTTAATTTTTTGATCTAGTAGTAGTAGGGGCTGTGGAAACTGTGGAAAGTGATCGTCAACACCTTGTGCCATGAGCTTTTGAGCCTATTCCCCACCTGTGGAAAAACTGTGGATAACTTGGCCACTTTTCCACAGGGTATTTATACCTGTTAATAACTTGGGGGGTTTTTCCACAGGTTTTCCACAGATTTTCCAGGTTTTTCCACAGGTTTTCCACAGGCTAATGTTATGGTTTTCTGACAAATTCATAAAAATTAACGCACAGTCAGTGTGAGATCCCCTAAGGTAGTGAATCCTTCCCCCTAGATATGGCTGGGGATTCCACCGGAGCTGGGGCGGGCTTCGCTGGATTTCCACAGGTTTTCCACAGGCTGTCGAAGAAAGCCTGGGATATTGCTCTGGGCTTGTCGGCCTTGCCTGGCCACCTGTAAGCTGACACGGGATTTTTGGCAAGACCCCAGAGGAGCGGGAAAGTGCTCTGCGCACCAGAAGCGGCAAAGGAGGTCAGGATGAGGATGGGACAGCGCCTGACCCAAAATTGGGCTGCTGCAGGAGCGAGTCGCAATAGGGATGCGGTCTAGAGTCCGTACCCGCGAAGGGCCAGGCGTAGGTCAACGGGATCCGTTTTGGTGATGGCGGGAGCGCAGCACGATCACGTCAGAAAGCTGGCGCAGTTGACTTTGAACCTGGGTGAGCTGTTTCTTATCACGTACATCGATACAGAGATCGATCAGGGCGGTGCGGTTGGCAAAAGTTTGTACCTTAGCATTGCGAACATTAATGCCTTGATCCGATAGACGGGAAAGAATGTCCCGCAGCACCCCAACGCGGTCGATAACCTCCAGATGCAGTTCTACCGGGTAGATCTGGGCGCTCTGCCGCAGTTGCTCTTCGTTCCAGCGTACTGGCACCAGGCGTTCCCCCGAAACCTGAGCCACCCGTGGACAGTCCTGATGGTGGATGCTAATACCCTTAAAGCGGGTGACTACGCCCAAAATCGGATCCCCCGGCAGCGGATTACAACACTTGGCCAACTGGTGTTTCAGACCCTCCACCCCCAGAATGGGAGATTGGGATTTGACGGAACTGGAAGCCACAGAAGCCCGCGGCAACAACAGCTTGGATCCCTCAAGCGATTCCTCCTCTGTGGGAGCAGATACTGCCGGCCTGCTGACCTCCTGCAGCCGATGGATCACCAGCGTGGGGGTTGTCTCACCATAACCCAGAGCGGCTAACAAATCCTCTACACTGGCGTAGTTGAGCTTTTCGGCCACCTTCTGCATCCGCTCTGATTTGAGCAGGGCATCAAAGCCTGTTTTGCCCAGCTCCCGCTCCAGCAAATGCCGGCCCCGCGCGATGTTTTGCTCACGATTTGAGCGCTTAAACCATTGGCGAATGCGATTGCGGGCAGAGCTGGTGGCAACGAAATTGATCCAGTCCAGGCTGGGATGGGCATTCTTGTGCGTGATGATCTGCACAATGTCGCCGTTGCGCAGGCGGGTATCCAGGGGCACGATCTTGTTGTTTACCCGCGCTCCTGCACAGTGATCCCCAATTTCGGAGTGGATGCGATAGGCGAAGTCCACCGGACAGGATCCCTGGGGCAGAGCCAGCAAGTCCCCCTTGGGCGTAAAGACGTAAACCTCGCTCTCAAACAGGTTCTCGCGAAGGGTGTCCAGATACTCCTTGTCATCTTTGAGGTCGTTTTGCCACTCCAACAGCTGTCGCAGCCAGGTGAAGCGCTCCTCGTCGGGCTTGACAGTGGTGCTGCCGGCCTCCTTGTACTTCCAGTGGGCGGCGATCCCGTACTCAGCCACGCGGTGCATCTCTTCGGTACGAATCTGCACCTCCACCGGTCTTCCCTGCGGGCCAATCACCGCCGTATGCAAAGATTGGTAACGATTGGCCTTGGGCAGACCAATGTAGTCTTTGAAACGCCCAGGGATGGGGCGAAAGCAGTTGTGAACGACTGCCAGCACCCGATAGCACTCGCTGTTGGTATGCACGATCACCCGCACTGCCGAGAGATCGTAAATCTCGTGAAATTCTTTGTGCTGCTGCTGCATCTTGCGATAGATGCTGTACAAATGTTTGGGCCGTCCGCTGATCTCAAAGCGTTCCAGTCCCGCTTGAAGAAGGTTCTGCCGCAGCTCTTCAATAAAAGCTTGAATCTCTGCCTCTCGCTCGGCGCGCTTGGCATTGACCAATTCCTGAATCTTCCGGTAAGCCTCGTAGTCCAGATACTTAAAAGCCAAGTCTTCCAGTTCCCATTTGAAATGCCAGATCCCCAGCCGGTTGGCCAAAGGGGCGAAAATTTCCATGGTTTCGGCTGCAATTTGCCGTTGCTTACTGGGGGAGAGATACTGCAGCGTGCGCATGTTGTGTAAGCGATCCGCCAGCTTGACCACGATGACTCGAATATCTTTGGCCATGGCCACAAACATGCGGCGGAAATTTTCCGCTTGCTGCTCGGTTTTGCTGGAGAAATTGAACTTAGAGAGTTTGGTAACTCCTTCTACCAGTAGGCGAACTTCAGAGCCGAATTCAGCTTCCAGGGCTTCTGGGGTAACTTCTGTATCCTCAATAACATCGTGCAAAAGGCCCGCTGCCACCGTCACCGCATCTCCCCCCAGCTCCCGCAGGAGAGTGGCCACGGCTACCGGATGGGCAATGTAGGGATCCCCCGATTTGCGTTTTTGGCCCTGATGCAAACAATAGGAAAACTCAAAGGCACGGCGCAGCAGATCGGCTTCTTCAGCCGTGTAGGGCCGCAGCCCATCGCCGGGATCCTCGGCACCGGAAAGCAGAGCACGCAGCCACCCTGGCACCTCAAAACCGAGGCTATTCAGGTCGAGACCTCCATCTGAGGTGGCAATGACAGCCGTCTGACCCATGCGAACCCGGCGAAAAGGGATGTTTAATTACTGACTATAGTTCATCCAGCTTAGCCGCCGACAGATTAGAGGAGGAAAAAACGGCTGGAATAAAAAGAGGCATTGGCTGTCTGCCAACGCCGACCGCTTGCCATCCTCGGCAGATCGAGAGTCAGTCTTCGCTCCACTCCTCGCAGTTGCCGATCAAATCGCAGAGGGGATCCGAGGGGCAGTAGTCTTGCAGCTCCAGCTCTTGGGCAATCGCCTGCCACTCCCGCTGCGGGAAGAAGGGTTGCAGGTGGGCAATGGCTTCGGAGCGGCGCAAGACCCCCTGCCGGACAAGGCGACGAGCTTCCTCCTGGATGGCCTCAACCGCATAGTGGGTGGCTTGTAAAGTGGGCATAGCTTAACCTACACGTGGAATGAATGGGACGCACCGAAGGGTCAGGGAAAATCTTGCCTCGCTACCCCCATCATAGAACTGGGTCTCGTTTCGTAGCAAGAGATACAAGTTTGTATTGCAGGCAACCTTAAGGCCCGCTTAAAAGCCCAAGCCATCGGCTCCTGCGGTCACTATGCCTTTTTCTGGGTTCAGAGTGACGATAGATCCATCCCGGATTAAGCGGGTAGCATCCTTGACCCCCACCAGCACCGGCACCCCCAGCCGCAGGCCAATGACTGCTGCATGAGAGGAGGCTCCCTCTTCTTCGGTAATCACGCCGGCTGCCTGTTTGATCGCCTCCACATAGTTGGCGTCGGTGGATTGGGCAACCAAAATGTCTCCGGCGGTGATTTTGCCGGCATCGAGGCTGGATCTCAAGATGCGGGCCGGGCCGCTGACAATGCCCTTGCCAAACCCTTTGCCTTGAGCCACCACCGCTTTCACCACATCCACCTTGATCAGATCGGTGGATCCCGCAACGCCTGGCAGGGTTCCTGCACTGAGCACCACCAAGTCGCCATCCTTGAGCAAGCCATCTTCCTGAGCCAAGCTGATGGCCGCTTGAAAGGTCTGGCGGGTGGTGGCCAAATCCATAACCAACAGCGGATGTACCCCCCAAACCAACTGCAGCCGCCGTGCCACTTCCACATGGGGGGTTACGGCTAGGATGGGAGTGCGGGGGCGAAACTTAGAGACATTGCGAGCAGTAGCCCCCGTTTTGGTCAGGGTCATCACGGCTACAGCATCCAACTCTTGGGCGATCTCCCCCACGGCGCGGCTGATCGAGTCGGTGATCAGGGTTTTGGGCCGCATTCCAGCAGGACTGTTGCCGTTGTTTTGGCTCAGCTCCTGCATGGCAAGGGCGCGAAGGCGTTGTCGTCGGTCGGCGGAGGTCAGGTCAAAGTAATCGCGCTCGGTGCGCACGGCAATGCGGGCCATGGTGGCAACGGCCTCGACAGGGTATTTGCCCACAGCCGTCTCGTTGGAGAGCATGACGGCATCGGTGCCATCCAAAATGGCGTTGGCCACATCGGAGATTTCGGCACGGGTAGGCCGGGGGCTGTGCACCATGCTGTCCAGCATTTGGGTGGCCGTAATTACCGGGATCCCCAGGGAGTTGGCCAGGGCGATCACCCGCTTCTGCAGGATCGGCACCTCTTCCGCAGGCAGCTCTACCCCCAGATCTCCCCGCGCCACCATCACACCGTCGCTGAGGGCCAAAATCTGGGGCAGCTGTTCAATGGCCTCGTGTTTCTCGATCTTGACGATGATGGGTACCCGCTTGTCGGCTGAGCCGGAAGAAGGCCGTTTGGCTGAGGCAATGAGCTCCCGCAGCTCCAGCACATCAGAGGGATCCCGCACAAAGCTGAGGGCCACCCAATCCACCCCTTGGTTGAGGCCGAAGTAGAGATCTTCTTTATCCTTTGGGGTCACGGCGCGGATGCTCAGGCGCACACCGGGGAAATTGACCCCCTTGTTGTTGGAGAGGGTACCCCCG
>NZ_JANSHW010000252.1:0-1013 GCF_047461815.1 Synechococcus sp. R6-10 | reverse complement strand
CTAGAGGTTCGGGCCTGTTTTGTTCTCTGGTAGGGCAGAGCAGGCTCAGGGCTACTGAAAGCCCGCTCCGTAACGCTTTAGCGGTCGGAGTCGGGTAGTTTACACCACAGATCCGGTCACGTAGCGTTGCGGAGCAACAGGAGCAACAAAGTTTGTACGGGGAACATGAGGTGGAGTTGAGAAGAGGTGCCTAGCCCAACCTTTGAACAGCCTGAGGAAATCCGAGCGCTTTTTGACCGCATTGCTCCCCACTATGACTCCCTCAACCAAACCTTGAGCCTGGGCCTCCATCAGGTTTGGAAGCGTATGGCCGTGCGTTGGTCGGGCGCCAGCTCAGGAGGATATGTGCTGGATCTGTGCTGTGGAACCGGTGATCTGGCTCTGCAGTTGGCCCGCCGAGTAGGACGAAGGGGACATGTGGTGGGCCTAGATTTCTCTCCCGCCATGCTGGCGATTGCCCGGCGTCGCTCCCGGCTCTTCCCTGACTACTCCCTGGAGTGGGTTTTGGGAGATGCCTTGGCCTTACCTTTTCCCGACAGTAGCTTCGATGCCATTACCATGGGCTACGGCTTGCGCAATGTAACCGATATTCCCCAAGCCTTGCGAGAGATTAGGCGAGTACTGAAGCCAGGACGTCGTGCCGCCATTTTGGATTTTCACCGCCCCACAGGGATCCCTCTTTGCGAACAATTTCAGCGCTGGTACTTGAACACTCAGGTGGTTGCCCAGGCCAAAACTTTGGGACTGGGATCCGAATATGCCTACATTGATCCCAGCCTAGATCGCTTTCCCTCTGGAGAAGAGCAACGACAAATGGCCCTGCAGGCAGGGTTTGCCAGTGCCAAGTTCTACCCCCTAGCGTGGGGCATGATGGGGGTACTGGTGATTGAGAAGTTTCGTATTGTTTCGATTAATTCCACTTCCCCGAAGGGAAGCGACTCCCGCCGATTATAACCCTTGCCCAGAGCGGGATCCAGGGGCCTAGATCGACAGGGTCTCGTTTAAGGACTCCG
>NZ_JANSHW010000251.1:0-3086 GCF_047461815.1 Synechococcus sp. R6-10 | reverse complement strand
CGACAACCGCAACCGCACGGCTGCCGAGGTGCGAGAAGCCTTCAGCAAAACCGGCGGCAGCTTGGGAGAAGCCGGCTGCGTGAGCTGGCTGTTCCGGCAAAAAGGGGTGATCAGCCTGGAGGAGGTGTTGGATCCCGAAGCCCTGTTGCTGGCGGTGGCGGAAGCGGGAGGAGACGACTTCAAGGTGGAAGGCACAGGAGCAGAGGTGTACTGCGACTACTCTTTGCTGGAGCAGGTGGCCACCTACCTGAAAAAAGAGGGCTACCCAGTGCAAGATGCGGCCATCCGCTGGATCCCATCCACTGAGGTGCATGTGGAGGATCCCGATACGGCCAAGTCAGTGCTTGCCCTGATGGAGCGTCTCGACAACCTAGACGATGTGCAGAATGTCTATGCCAATTTCGAGATCGACGAGGCGGTGATGGAAAGCCTGGCCTGAGAACAGGCTGCCATCATCTTCCGAGAAAGGGAAACCTTCAACAGAAGCATCCGTCAGCGGAGCTTAACGGCGGTGCCGGCGGCGGTAACGAGGATCATTGTCGTGCTCATGTTGGTATGAATGCTAACGCCTAGGATGCCATTTGCTCCCAAACGTTTGGCTCGCTGCTCCAACTCTTCCAAAACCTTTTTCTGGGCATTCTCGAGAACTTCTTCATAGGTTCTTGTGCGTCCCCCGATGATGTTGCGGAGGGTAGCAAGGAAGTCCCGTAGAACATTGGTGCCATAAACTACCTCGGCGGTAACAATGCCCAAGTAACGCTCAACCTCTCTACCTTGGAGCACGTCTGTAGTGGTCAGCAGCATGGCTTGCTTCCTGGGTCAACACCCACCAAGATAGTCGGGATCCTCAACCTTTGGAATCGGGTTCTTGCCCTGTGTTTTCAGCAGAGTGGCGATATGTCGAAGGGCGACCAATCCCTACAGATAACCGTTCCACAACGCATAGTCATTTATCTCACCGTTGAGGTGAAACAAACGACCGGTTGCTTCCTGCTAAGGCCTCCGGCCCGCTAGCGCGATCAGTTGAAATAGATGGTAATAAAAACCACGACTGCTATCAGCCCTTGCCGCGTGGTAGGGCGCTCAAGGGGATCCCTGGCCAAGACCGGCGGCTGATACAATAGCTGCCCAGGGATCCAAACCAAAGATCTCTAGATCTCTGCTTTTCCAACAGGATTTCCCCACAAGCCCGATGGCAGGCCCGATCCGAGTGGTGGGTAGCTTGAACATGGATTTGGTGGTGCAGGTGCCCCATCATCCCGGCCCTGGGGAAACGGTGCTGGGATCCGACTACGCCACCTACCCTGGCGGTAAGGGAGCCAATCAAGCGGTGGCAGCGGCGCGGGCGGGAGCCCAGGTGGAAATGTGGGGAGCGGTGGGATCCGATGAGTTTGGGCGTCTGCTCCAAGAGAACCTGGAGCACAACGGCGTGGATACCCGCCACCTGAGGCAGTTGGAGGGGCCCAGCGGCCTAGCTTTGATCACAGTGGATCCCGGCGGGCAAAACAGAATTGTGGTCAGCCCTGGGGCCAATGGTCGCTATCTGCCGGAGCATTTGCCTCCCTTTACCCCGGCGGCCCTGCTCCTGCTGCAGCTGGAAATCCCCCTGCCCACTGTGCAGGCTGCAGCAGAACAAGCCTCTGCCCAAGGGATCCCGATTTTGCTCAACCCTGCGCCCATCGTGCCATTGCCGGGATCCCTGTTGCGCCGGGTTCGCTACTTGGTGCTCAACGAAACCGAAGCGGCTGCCCTTGCCCAATCCCCTGTGGAAACGCCGGAACAAGCCCAAAAGATCGCTCAGGAGCTCCAGAAGCACGGGATCCCAGCCGTTATCCTTACCTTGGGAGGGGCAGGGCTGGTCTGGGCAGATGGGGAAGAAAGTGGCCATTGGCCAGCTCATCCTGTGGAAGTGGTGGATACCACCGCTGCCGGAGATGGGTTTTGTGGGGCCTTAGCTGCTTGTTTGGCTGCCGGGGGATCCCTGAGGGAAGCCCTGCGTTTTGCCAATGCCGCCGCTGCCTTGGTTGTAACCCGTGCAGGAGCCCAACCCAGCTTGCCCCAACGCTCTGAGATTGAGGCATTTTTGGCCTCTGCCGTAGAAACAGCATAGACTGCTGCTTATCAAAAGTTTTCGACGTCTGCGGTGGAGAAGTTCATTGGCCGTTTGCGTGAGCGCTATGGGGAAACCGCAACCTCCACAGGACAGAGCGGGGCCAAATCCTTTTTCCGAGCTGCTACTCATAGCCGGCGGAGGGGATCCCTTGCTCCATTGAGTACTGCTCAATAGTGCCTTGTCTTCCCTTGTGGGTGTCTTTAGAGTTAGGTAGTGAAAAGAAAGTATTCGGTAATTCTGATAAAGGCCTGTGAGTACCCTCCTTGCTGAAGATGACGCTCTTTACCGTCAGCATGTCCATAGCCTACTGACGCAACATTTGCCTGAGTTCGGCCCGGTATACATGGCCTCGAATGGCCGAGAGGCGTTGGAACTTTACCGTCAGCACCACCCCAACTTTGTGTTGATGGACATTCGCATGCCTGAGATGACCGGGATCGAGGTAGCGCGGCAGGTTTGGTCAGAGTGCCCCAGCACGCGCATCATTTTTTGGTCGCATTTTGCCGATGAAGTCTATGTGCGGGAGCTGCACAAGATCGTGCCTCCGCAAACTGTCTATGGCTACCTTTTGAAAAATTGCACCGATGAAAAATTGGTCAGTGCCATCCAAGCGGTGGTGCAGGATGAGCAATGCGTGATCGACCGAGAGGTGCGCGGGGTCGATTCCCGTTCACAAAACAAAATCACCGGTCTCAGCGACGCCGAGTACGAAGTGTTGATCGACATTGCCCTCGGCCTCACCGACCAGGCCATTGCTGCACGACGCTTTTTGTCCCGCCGAGGGGTAACCAACCGTCTGCGCAACCTCTACGACAAGTTAGTGCGCAACCTCTACGACAAGTTAGAAGTCAGCAACGACCAAATTGAGAGCATGCCTCTAACCCCCAAAACCCTGAACTTTGCTGAATTTACTGAGCTTTAGGCAGTTTGGCAAAAGTCATTGAGAGGGATATAGTAGACCAAGTTTCCCCCT
>NZ_JANSHW010000250.1:0-1665 GCF_047461815.1 Synechococcus sp. R6-10 | reverse complement strand
GTTCCCACTCCCAGCAGCAAGACCACCGCAACCGCCACCCCCCCCGGCACGGATTGGTAGACCTCCCCGGTGAGCAGGCTGGAGAGGACTTGCGCCTGCAGCTCCACCGCCGCAATCTGGGATCCATCCGCAGTCCGCACTGGGAAGGTTTCGGGGTAGCCGCCCACAAAACCCACCAGGACAATTTTGTCCCGCAATTGGTCGGCAACTTCGGGATCGAGGGGAGGGATCCCTTCTTGGCCGCGGCAGGCTTGGCTGGGGTTGATCATCGGGGCAACAGACCCGGATCCTGCCTGGAGAACAGCTGGAGGGCAAACCCGTTCGATGGGGATGATGGGGATCCCGTGCTGGGAGCCGAGGGGGTTGAATTGGATCGGCTGCAAACCCCGCTCGCGAAACCAGCGGCTGGCCCGCTCCGGGTCGTATTTGGCAAAAGCCAGAGCCTCGACCGAGGCGAACATCTGCTCCTCTTGGCTGTCGCGGCGCAGGTAGAGCCCCCGCAACTGGGCCTGGCGCAGGATCCCGGCACTGTCTACCCGATGTTGCACCACCCCCTGCACATGTTCTGGCGGCACCAAGTACTCCAGCCGCAGGGAAGAAAAGGGCAGAAAATGGTTGCAGATGTTAATCTCGGAGCGGCCAAAGCTCTCGCTGCTGCGGGTGGCCAAGACCAAGCGATCTGGGTAGCGCTGTACCACCTGACGCAGAGGGGCATCTAAGTTCTCGTTGCCCAGGTTTTGAGGTACCACAAAGCTGCTGGGCAGGTTTAGCACCACCACCCTGGCCTCAGCTTCTTCCAGTAGACGCAACGTCAGGCCAGCGTAGTTGGCCCGTTCCAGAAGGAAGTCAACTTGATGTTGGCCAAGGTGCTCTGCACCACTGGTGCGGCCATTGCTTTCCCCCTGTCCGCTGTTCCCGTTAGCGGGAACGTGCTCCGCACCGCTGTCGCGATCGAGTCCTATACGACCATCAATGCCGACGATCACCACCTCGGGAGAAGGCTGCTGAGGGCCACGCCAAGCGTACAGCCACTCCTGGGCGTCGCTCTCCATCCGCACCAACAAAGGATGCTGAGCAGAAAGGTTAAGCAGAGCAGCCCAACCCAAGCCCCAAGCCAACGCCCAGCCCAGCCGCCGCCGGGAGGGGGATGGTCGAGCTGGAGAAGTATAGCCTTGGCCAACGAGAAAGGGAGGGACGGGATCCGGCATATTGCAAAGGGCTTTGCACCGCTGACGCGACCACACGAACGGCAGTGCAGACGCGAGCCAGCTAAAAAGTGCTCCGCACCGCTGTCGCGATGGAGTTTTCTCTGCCATTTTGGCCGCTGCCGGCGGCTGTCGAGGGGATCCCTGGCCCCCCCGTTGCTGGGGGAAAACCGCAGCCTCAGTGGTGATGGTTGCGCACCCGCGCTGCTTCCTCAGGGCTAATGCCGAGGCGAGTGAGGTTGATGCGGCCTTTGTGATCGATGCTGCGCACCTTGACCACCACCTCATCTTCCACAGCCACCTCGTCTTCCACCCTGCCGACGCGGTACTCCGCCAGTTGCGAAATGTGGATCATGCCCTCTTTGCCGGGCAAAAACTCCACAAAAGCGCCGATGGGGATGATGCGGGTCACCTTGCCCAAATACACCTGCCCCTCTTCCACCCGCCGCACCAGATTTTC
>NZ_JANSHW010000249.1:0-3368 GCF_047461815.1 Synechococcus sp. R6-10 | reverse complement strand
ATCCCCATCCCCATCGGAAGCGGCCCCAAAGTCCGGCCCATCTTCCCGAAACAACAGTTCCACCAATGGGCGGGCATGCACCAGGTTGGGATCCGGGTGTCCGCCGCCAAAATCCGGCAGGGGCTGCCCGTTGAGCACACTGCCCTCTGGTGCTCCCAGGGATCCCTGCAAAATGGCGTGGGCATAGGGGCCGGTGACGGCGTGCATGGCGTCGAAGGCAATGCAGATCCCGGAAGCCAGGTAGTCGCGGATGGCCTCGAAATCGAACAGACGCTGCATCAGGCTCAAGTAATCGGCCACCGGGTCGATGACGGACACCGTGAGGGACCCCAGCCGTTGCTCGCCCAAGCGATCCAGATCGACATCGGGAGCTTCCCAGATGCGGTACTCCCGGATCTGCTGGGTGCGGGCGTAAATGGCCTCGGTCACCTTCTCCGGGGCAGGGCCACCGTTGCCGATGTTGTACTTGATGCCGAAATCCCCCTGGGGGCCGCCGGGGTTGTGGCTGGCAGAGAAGATGATCCCCCCGTAGGCGCCGTACTTGCGGATGAGACAGGAAACCGCCGGCGTGGAGAGGATCCCTCCTTGGCCCACCAGGACTCGCCCGATGCCGTTGGCCGCCGCCATCTTGAGCAGGATCTGAATGGCCTCGCGGTTGTAGTAGCGGCCATCTCCCCCCACCACCAGGGTTTGGCCGGCGGATCCCTCTAGGACATCAAAAATGGATTGGACGAAGTTTTCCAGGTAGTGGGGCTGCTGAAACACCGATACCGGCTTGCGCAGGCCAGAGGTGCCGGGTCTCTGGCTAGGGAAGGGCGTCGTGGGAACAATGCGCAGGCTCATAGGCTGCCGGAAAAGCTGCTTGCTCCTCTACTATCTCATCGTTGGGCCTCTCGTTTGTGCTGAGCAGAGTTCTTTCCCCTCCACCCATTTGTGGATGGGTTGAATGGATGCATCGATCTCCGCTGGTAGCCCTCCATCTTCAATCCCCTGGCTTAACCACCCACTCCACCAGGGTTTTGCTGGGATCCGGCAATTTCAACGAGAACAGCCATGCCGCCAAGATCAAAAGGGTGGAAAACCAAAGGCAGCCCTCCAACCCGTAGAACTGGAAGAGGATGCCAGAAGTTACCGTCCCCAACAGCCGCCCGCCGGAATTAGCCATGTAATAAAAGCCCACATTGAGGGCTACGTCGTCGTCTTCCGTGTAGGCCAGCACCAGGTAGGAATGCACTGCCGAATTGAAGGCAAAGACGATCCCGAACAGGATCAAGCCGCCGGTGATCACCAGCTCCGGTGCCAGCCCGGCCATGAAGGCTGTGGCAATGATCGCCGGCACCGCCGTCAGCACGAAGGTCCAAATCTGGATGGTGCGGGCCTTGGGAGCACGGCCAGGGCGACCCCCACCCAGCAGTTGCGGTGCTACAAACTGAATGAACCCATAGCCAATCACCCAGATGGCCATGTAACTGCCCACCTGCATAAAAGTCCAGCCCAAGCTGTCGTAGAGAAACACCGGCAGGGCCACCACAAACCACACATCCCGCGACCCAAACAGGAAAAAGCGAGCTGCCGAGAGGATGTTGATCTCTCTGCTCTTGGAAAACAGCCGCTTGAAGGGGATCTTGGCCTTGATTTTGCCCATGTCTGCAGGCAGCAGCGCCCCCGAACAGAAGATCAAAGCCAACGCCCCCGCCTGGACAAAGTTGGCCATGCGGAAGCCCATGGGATCCCCGTAGATTTCGGTGAAGATCTGCAGCAGGGCCGCTCCCACAAAGAACCCCACCCCCTTGAGGGCGTTTTTGGATCCGGTGAGCATAGCCACCCAACGAAACAGGCGGGATTCCGCTTCTTTGGGCACCACCAGGCGGATGGCGCTTTTGGAGCTCATCTTGGTGAGATCTTTGGCGATCCCGGCTAGAGCTTGGGCGGTCATCACGTAGGCCACCTGACTCCAGACCGGCCACTGCATGTTCAACACGCCCAGCATCACCAAACCGAAGATCTGGATGGCAATGCCCCCATACAGGGTCAGCCGCAGGCCAAACAGGGATCCAATCCAGCCGCCCAGGAAGTTGGTAATCACCCCGAAGATCTCGTAGAAGAGAAACAGCATGGCAATTTGGATCGGGGTAAAGCCCAACTTGTGGAAGTGCAGCAGCACCAACATGCGGATGGCGCCATCGGTGATGGTGAACCCCCAATAGGCCGCTGTAACCAGGGCGTAGTTGCGAACCGCAGAGGCTTGAGCCGTCGAAACAGAAGTCATGGGCAGGTCTCCAAGGGAGATGTTTCTATAGACTGCGGGCCACTTTGCGGGCCAGTTCCGCCATGCGGTTGGCGTAGCCCCATTCGTTGTCGTACCAGGCCAGGATCTTCACCTGGGCGCCATCCACCACCATCGTCGAGGGCGCATCCACAATGCTGGAACGGGGATCCCCTTTGAAATCCACCGAGACCAGGGGCAGCTCCTCGTAGCCGAGGATCCCCTTGAGTTCGCCCTCGGCTGCAGTTTTTAAGAGGTGATTGACTTCTTCCACGGTGGTGGGCCGCCTGACCTCAAACACGGCATCGGTTAGGGAAGCATTCAAGAGGGGCACGCGCACGGCAATGCCGTTCAACTTGCCGTTGAGTTCGGGGTAAATCAGCCCAATGGCCGTGGCCGAGCCGGTGGTGGTGGGCACCAAAGACAGCAGAGCGGAGCGGGCCCGCCGCAGATCTTTGTGGGGGGCATCCACCATGGTTTGGGTATTGGTGACGTCATGGATGGTGGTGATCACCCCGTGAACAATGCCGATCCCCTCGTGGATGACCTTCACCAAAGGAGCCAGGCAGTTGGTGGTGCAGGAAGCCGCCGTGAGCAAATGGTGCCGGGCCGGGTCGTACAGGTGATCGTTGACGCCCATAACAATGTTGAGGGCCTCTTCGTCCTTGACAGGGGCAGCCACAATCACCTTGCGCACCCCCGCTTTGAAGTAGGCATCCAGCTCCGCTGCCTTGACAAATTTGCCCGAGCATTCCAGCACTAGCTCGATCCCCAACTCTGCCCAGGGCACTTCACCAGGAGACTTGTGTTCGCTAAAGGTGAGGGTTTTGTCCTGAATGCGCAGCCGGTTATCGGATCCCTCAATGTCGATAGCCCAGCGGCCCTGCACCGAGTCAAACTTCAACAGGTGGGCCGCCGTCGCAGCTCCCCCTTTGATCTCGTTGATGTGGGCGAATTCCAGCTCTTCCCAGCCCCAAGCAGCCCGCAACACCAGCCGTCCGATGCGGCCAAAACCGTTGATGCCCACCCGCACTGCCATAGCATTGACCCTAGACTTGTCCAGAAGGGATCCCGCTCTCTCAGGGCAAATCCCGCCTCAACT
>NZ_JANSHW010000248.1:0-9100 GCF_047461815.1 Synechococcus sp. R6-10 | reverse complement strand
CCACCTGTCAACAAGAGCGGGTGGCTGCGGCCATTGCTGAAATCCTCTCAGAAAAAACCTGCCCGTAGCACTCAGTTATGTCTGCCTTATGGTCATTTCGATTCAAACTAGAACACTGCACCCACGCCCACAGTCATTTTAAATAAGAATGAAACGAAATGAAACATTTCCATCCCATTGCTTCCCAACTCCCCTCTCTCTTTGGGGAGAGGACTGGGGGTGATCTCGGAAGCGGTATGGAGCGCTTGGGGATTGTCTCAATCCAGCTTGAAAGGACTACAAATGGCCAAAAAACGAAGTCTCCAGACCCGTCCTCCCAGTGCGGCGGAAGGAAGCCAGCAGGGTGTCAATTCTGGGACTCGACCGGCTGCGGCGGCTGCCATTTCAGCACCAAGGTAGAAAGTTGCGGCAGGCAGAGCTCGAGGGAGTAGGGCAAGTTGTGGTAAGCCCAGTCGTCCGTCCACTTGCCCCCCAAATTGCCTACCCCGCTGCCCCAAAACTCCACAGCATCGCTGTTGAGCAGCTCTCGATAAAAGCCTCGCTCCGGCACTCCGATGCGGTAATGGGGCCAGACCACCGGCGTGAAGTTACAAACCACCACCACCCACTCACTGGGATCCTCCCCATAGCGGATGAAGGAAACGATGCCGCGATGATCGCTGCAGTCGATCCAGCGGAACCCTTCTGGCTTGGTGTCTTGGGTATACAGGGCAGGCTCAGAGCGCAACAGGTGATTCAGGCTGGCCACGTAGTGGCGCAACTTGGCGTGGGGTTCATACTGCAGCAGCCCCCAGTCCAGATCTGCCCAAACGTTCCACTCATTCCACTGGCCAAACTCCATGCTCATGAACAAGGTTTTCTTGCCAGGGTGGGTGAACATGTAGCCGTATAAAGCCCGCAGGCTGGCGAACTTATGCCAATGATCCCCCGGCATTTTGCCCAACATGTGGCTCTTGCCATGCACCACCTCATCATGAGAAAAGGCCAGCATGTAATTTTCGCTGAAGGCATACATGAGGCTGAAGGTGACCAAATGGGGATGGAACTGGCGGAACCAGGGATCCATGTGGAAATAATCCAACATGTCGTGCATCCAACCCATGTTCCACTTCAAGTTGAAGCCCAGCCCACCCACATGGGTTGGCCAAGTTACCATCGGCCAAGCAGTAGATTCTTCGGCAATGGAAAGCGCACCGGGGTTGTATTTGAAAATGAGGGTATTGAGCTGCCGGAAAAAGTCGATGGCTT
Organism: Synechococcus sp. R6-10; assembly: GCF_047461815.1. Lineage (NCBI taxonomy): Bacteria > Bacillati > Cyanobacteriota > Cyanophyceae > Synechococcales > Synechococcaceae > Synechococcus > Synechococcus sp. R6-10. The sequence continues at coordinate 7,852 of NZ_JANSHW010000248.1, read as the reverse complement.
CGAGGTGTTCCCGCCCGCCGTAGGGATTGGGGATCCAGTCTTTGCGGTCATAATCCAGATAAAGCATCGAGGCCACCGCATCCACCCGGATCCCGTCGATGTGGTATTTCTCGAACCAAAAAAGGGCATTGGCCACCAGATAATTGCGCACCTCGTTGCGGCCATAATTAAAGACCAAAGTGCCCCAACCTTTGTGCTCGCCTTTGCGAGGGTCGGCGTACTCGTACAGGTGAGTACCGTCGAAAAAAGCCAGCCCATGCCCATCTTTGGGGAAATGCCCAGGCACCCAATCGACAATCACGCCGATCCCGGCTTGGTGAGCCCGATCGACAAAATACATAAAGTCTTGCGGGGATCCATAGCGGGATGTTACGGCATAGTAGCCGATCACCTGATAGCCCCAAGAGCCATCAAAGGGGTGTTCTGCCACCGGCAACAGCTCGATGTGGGTAAAGCCCAGCTCCTTCACATAGGGGATCAATTTGTCCGCCAGCTCGCGGTAGGTGAGGAAGCGAGTGTTGGGCTTTTGGTCCACCAGCACACTTTGCCCTTCGGCAGGTGGATCTTCAGCCGAGGCGTGCATCCAGGATCCCAGATGCACCTCATAAACCGAAATCGGCGAGCGCAGGGGATCGGTGGCGGCGCGTTTTTCCAGCCAGGCTTGGTCGTGCCAGGTGTAGGTGTTGAGGTCGGCTACGATGGAGCCGGTTTTGGGGCGCACCTCCTGTTGAAAGCCATAGGGATCCGATTTTTCGTAGATATCCCCCCAGGAAGTTTTCACCTCGTACTTGTAGATGGCGCCTGGCCCTACGCCGGGGATGAACACCGCCCAGATCCCGCTTTCGCCCAGCCGCTTCATCTGGTGTTGACGCCCGTCCCAGTGGTTAAAATCGCCGATAACGCTGACGTTGCGGGCGTTGGGAGCCCAGACGGCGAAATGCACCCCCTTCACCCCATCCACCGTGATGAGATGGGCGCCCAGCTTGTCGTAAATGCGGTGGTGATTCCCCTCGTTGAACAAGTAGCGATCCAGCTCGCCAATGTGGTTGACCTTCTCCAAGGGAAAGCGGTAGGGATCCTCCCATTCTTCCAAGTGTTCCCCTTGGGGATCCCAGACCCGTTGGGCCCGCAAAAAATAGTCCGGCAGAGGGGTTCCCGGCTCAAAGCGCAGCTCGAATAGCGTTTCCGGGTGCAGCGGCTGCATCGGGTGAGCCTGTCCAGTGGCGCGTTCCACCAGCCAAACCTGCCGAGCATTGGGCACAAGGGCGCGCACCAACCCAAAGGATTTCCCGGCCTCTTCTATCTGCTGGGGGCCCAAAACGGCATAGGGATCCTGCCATTGGTTGGAAACAAACTGACCCACTTGTTCGGCAGACAGGAGAAAGCCCATCGGGAACCCTCAGTAAATGACCATTCTAGTCTAGCGGTGGCTGACCCCCAGTTTGCGCTGTCAGCTCCAGGCCCGCCTCCAGGCAAAGAATCCCTGCAAGAAGTTCTGCAGGCGGGGGTTGGTGGCCAATTGTTGCTTGCGGTGCTGCAGGGCCGCCTTGGCGTTCACCTCCGAGCGGGTGGGGTAGATGTGGATCCCGGTCAGGGCAGAGACAGGCAGCCGCCGGCTCATGGCCAAAACCACTTCATGAATCAGCTCTCCCGCCTGGGATCCCACCAGGTGCGCCCCCAAAATCTGGCCGTTGCGTCGACAGATCAATTTGGCAAAGCCCAGGGGGGCGGCTTCTGCCTGGGCCCGATCCACATCGGCAAACTCCTGTTTGAGCACCACCACATCCTTGCCGTATTGCTGCCGGGCTTCGCTTTCGGTGAGGCCCACACGGGCCAGCTCCGGCTCGGTGAAGATGGCCCAGGGAATGACGCGATAACGCGCTTGGCTGAGGGGGAAAAACAGGGCATTGACCAAGGCCACTGCCCCTTCGTAGGCCGCCACATGGGTAAATTGCGGCCCGCCGATGACATCCCCACAGGCGTAGATGCGGGGATTGCGGGTTTGCAGCTTGGCATTCACCTGGATCCCTTGGGGGGTGTACTGCACGCCGGCGGCTTCTAGACCCAGCCCTTCCACGTTCGGGATCCGACCGGCGGCCACCAAAATCTCTTCTGCACGGATCACTTGATCACCTGCAGCGGCGGTGCCTGCCCCGGAATTGGCCTTTAGGGAAAGCAGCTTTGCCCCTTGCTCTTGGCCAACTGCTGTGGCGCGTACCCGGGTGAGGATGCGGATCCCATCTTGGGTCAACTGTTGCTGCACCACCTGGGCGGCTTCGGGATCCTCCTTGGGCAAGATGCCCTCGCGGCTGGCAATGAGGGTCACCTCAGATCCCAGACGGGCCAGAGCTTGGCTCAACTCGCAGCCTACCGGCCCCGCCCCAATCACCGCCACCGATTTGGGCAAGCGGGTCAAGTCAAAGATCGATTCGTTGGTCAGATAGCCCGCCTCGGCCAAGCCCGGCAAGGGGGGAACCCAAGGACGGGATCCGGTGGCGATGACAAAAGCCCGCGCCTGTACCTGCCGTCCTGCCACCTCAAAGGTGCGCCCATCCACAAAGTGGCCCTTGGCAAACACCAGTTCCACCCCCAGTTGGCGGAAGCGATCTGGCGAATCGGCGTGGTTGGCGATGTAGCTCTGGGCAGAGCGAATGTGTTCGTACACCTTGAGGTAATCCACCGAGATCCCTGCTGGGCCGGGGAGAGTCACCCAACCGGCAGCCATGGCCTGGCGCATCCGATGGACGGTATGGGCCACGTGAAGAAGGGCTTTGCTGGGCACACAGCCATACCAGAGGCAATCGCCGCCCAAGCGGTCGCTGCCTTCCACCAGCAGCACCTTGGCCTTCAGTTGGGCCGCAGCGCTGGCCACCACCAGACCCGCCGCACCAGCGCCGATGACCACAATATCGTAGGAGACAGGCATGGCTTGTTCTGAACAAAAACATCGGGCAAGGGATAGCACCATCCTATGTCTTGAGTGGGCCGGGGGCAGGATGGGAGAAGGGGATCCCTTTCCACACCCTTTCTGCATGGGAGAAGAACTTGTTAGAGTGGGACGGATGGATCCCTTGCAAGCTGGGTTGATCCGTCTGTTCTACTTTTCAGGTTTTGGGGACTTATGACTATTCTGCTGCCGAGCGAACCTATCCTGGCCGTGAGCATCTTCGGCATGGGCCTGCCAGAGCTGGCCGTGATTGGGGTGATCGCGGTGGTCGTGTTTGGCCCCAAGAAGCTACCGGAGTTGGGCAGCGCCTTTGGCAAAGCGTTGCGGAGTTTCAAACAAGAGATGAACAACCCCGGCAGCGATGACGAGCCTGCCGGCGCAGAAAAGGCGGAGAAGGTGGTTGAGAAAGATGCCGCGTAAACTACCCGCCCCCACAGCCTTGTATTCGATAAACCGCCGCAGTTGGTAGAACCCCCAACTATTCCACCTACGCCGCTCCTCACGACTGCGGGGGTGCTGGTTGGTGCCTTCTCGAATGCCGCTCAAGTCTTCAATCGCAATGCGGGCAGAAAGAGATTGAGCTGTTTTAACGATGCTCTTAGAGATGTTGTGGTTAACTCAAGCTTGAAAGCCTCTCTCCCTGCCAGACAGCCGTTGCAGCAGTTGACGGCATCGCCGCCTGCAACTGCGGGTGCTCTTACTGGCCTGACGCTGGAGGGCTGCTCTCAATCTGGAAAAGCGGTCTTTTACCTTAGTTAGCTGCTGTCCATTCCAGTTGTCTCCTTCGGAAGTCGGTGGGATCCCAACTCCTGCAAGGGGCCTGCTGCCGGAACTGTTGAGAGGGGGGATCCAAGCCAGCTTTGGATGAGAGGTGAAGTCAGCTCGCAAGGGAGCCGGCTCCAGGGCTAGTGTATAGTTCTGGAAAGTTCCCCAGCCTAGTGCTACCGGCTGAGCCAAAATCAGCCCGGATAGGCTCATCGGATGCCCCAGAGGTGTATGGCTGAGCTGACCGATTTCGAGTTGATGCGCCAGATCCAACTGCGGGATCGCCGCAGCCACTTCTTGCTCAAGGATCGCTATCAGAAGCGCCTGCTGGATATTGCCTTGGCCATTCTCAAGCAACCTCACCAGGCGGAAGAGGTGGTGCGGCAGGTGTTCGAGTTCTGCTGGAAACACGCCGATGCCTTTGACCTGCAGCGGGATCGCTCGGTGGCCCTGTGGCTCTACGAGTTGACAGCCTTTCAGGCTAGGGAACGGCTGCGGCGTTGGGCTTGGCTACCTGCCCCCCTCTCCATTCAAACTTCGGCTCCCCTGTGGCCGCAACGTCTTCTCTGGGGCAGCCTGGCGGTATTGGGGATCTACGCGCTGGCCATAACAGCGGCCTACTGGCGGCTGCGCTGGCAGTGGGGATCCCCCATCGAGGGAGAGTCAGCGGCGCTTCAACAGCTCTACCAAGAGTGGCAACGACAACCGCAGGTGCAGCGAACCCTGCTGCGGGATCCCAGCTTCAGCACTCCCCTGTTGGTGCAAGCCCTCTGGTCGCCCCATGCCAAGCAGGTGCTGCTCTTGGCCTCGGAGATGGCTCCCGCCCCCCCAGGGAGCACCTATCAACTGTGGCTGGAGTCGGAGATCCAGGGAGGGGGACGACTGCTGGAAAACGCCGGCACCTTTGCCGTCAACGCGGAAGGATCCCTGCAGTGGCTCAGTCAACCCATCCATTCTGAGCAGCCGACCCGCCTTCTCGTCACCCTCGAACCGGCAGGAGGGAGCGAATCCCCCACAGGCCCGCCTCTGCTGCAGAGCAGTTTTTGGATCCCTGCCGCCCAGCCATGATCAGGAGAGATTGGGGGATAACTGGGGGGCTTGTCTCCCGCTTTTGCGCCGCTTAGCATGGGATCCCCGCAAGCGCACCTTGAGACGGTAGCGAACAGTTTCATGCACAACTTTGTAGGAAGCATCCACACCGTGGGTTTCCCGCAGCCATTCGCGGATGTCGCTGTAGGTACGGAATCGGCCAGGCTGATGCAGCTCCTGCTTGAGGATTTCCAAAACCGGCTTGGGGATGAGGGGTTTGCGCCCTTGGTTGCGGGGCACCGTCAACATGCCCTCTAGCCCCTTGGCCTTGTAGCGTTGAAACCATCGAAAAATCGTTGAGATGTCCCGCCCCAGAATTTCAGCCAAGCCTGTCATCGTCTTGACTTTCCCAATCTTGAGCAGGTAGAGAGCTTGAACCCGCTCCTTCCCGGTCGGTGTAGACTGCTTGCTTAGTAGGGATTTGAGCTCTTCAGCCGATTCCCGAATGTCGAGCTTGAGGACTCCAGCCATGTTGGGGCGTCGCAGAACAGCGTTGAATTCGTTGCCTGGCGGAGAGTCTACCACAGTAACTTGGGGTTTTGGAAGTTGTTCGTGAAGTTTGCCTGGGCATTGCTTGACATTTACAGAATCTCGAACTGAAAAATCTCTAACAGGCTACCCTTGTCGCTTTTCAGGATAGGCGGGCAAGGGATCCCCTCTAGGGCGGCAGGCCGTGGCTGTAGGAGTGGCTGTAGGATCAGAGGGCAAGCTTGCCGACGCTGCACTATGGTTCTTCGCAAGTATCTTGCAGGAGAGGGGCTGCGTTGGTTTCGACTGGCCCTGCAGTTGCAAGGATCGGTTGTACCGGCAGTGCTTCCCCGCGCCTTTATCTGCGGCTTGGCCGGGGTGCTGGTTTCGGTTCTGTATAAGTTGGGGCTGCCCCTGGCGCTGTCGTCCTTGGTGGCGTTTGTGCCCAACATCGTTTTGGGTTTGATGCTGGTGTTTCGGACAAACACCGCCTACGAACGGTTCTGGGAGGGGCGGAAAGCCTGGGGATCCGTGGTGAATGACGTGCGCAATTTGGCCCGCCTGATTTGGGTAGCCATTGAAGAAAAGCAACCCGGCGACCGGGAAGAGAAGATCCAAACTCTATATCTGTTGCCCGCCTTTGCCATGGCCATGAAGCAGCACCTGCGCCAGGAACCTCTGCTGGATGAGATTCAGCCCCTGCTCAGCCCGGAGCAGTTGCAACGTCTCCAAAGCCTCAAACACCCCCCCTTGCAAATTGCCTTTTGGATCGGAGATTACTTACAGCGACAATACCAAAAGGGCCGCGTTGAGGTCTACCAGCTCACGATCATGGTGGAGCGGCTCAACAGCATGGTGGATGCGCTGGGGGCTTGCGAGCGCATTCTCATGACCCCAATGCCGATGGCTTATGCCCTGCACTTGAAGCAGTTGCTGTTGCTTTACTGTTTGTCTTTACCGTTTCAAATGGTGGAGGGCTTGGGTTGGATGACCGGCCCCATTGTGGGATGGCTGAGCTTTATGTTGTTTGGCGTTGAAGAGATCGGCATCGAAATTGAAAATCCCTTCGGCCGGGATCCCAATGATCTGCCCCTCGATAACATTTGCAACAAGATGAAGCACAATATTGCGGATTTGATCAATTCCACTTAGGGAACTCTCGCCGTTCTGGATGGCAGGGCAGCTGCCCATTTCAGATCCTCAGCCGGCACCTACCCCTAGTGGAGATAGCCGGGGCGAACCCGATGATTGAGAGGAAGGGATCCCTATATCTTGGGTAGGGAACAAGATGGGTTTGCTAAACTGTGGACAATTTGCCGAGGTGCTCTGGGGATGGCCTGCTCAACCTGCACATTTTTACACCTGGCCGATGTGCATCTGGGCTATGACCGCTACGACAGCCCGGAGCGGAGCAAGGACTTCTTTTTGGCTTTTCGGGATGTTGTCCGGCGCTATGCCATTCAGGATCCGGTGGACTTTGTGCTCATCGCCGGAGATCTGTTCGAGCATCGGCAGATTCAGCCCGGCGTTCTCAACCAAGCCCAGATCGTCTTGCGGGAGCTGCAACAGGCCGGGATCCCGGTGTTGGCCATTGAGGGCAACCACGACAATCGCCCCTATGGCGTGAAAACCAGTTGGCTGAGGTACTTGGCCGATCACGGGGAGCTGATATTGCTGGAGCCTGAGGAAGGGGAAGAAGGACTGGAGCTGCGTCCCTGGTCGGGCCGGCGGGGAGGGTATCTGGATTTGCCCTGTGGGGTGCGGGTGATCGGATCCCAGTGGTACGGATCGGCAGCCCCTCGGTCGATTGAGCAGTTGGCGGCGGCCATTCGACGGTTGCCCCCCGGCCCAGAACGGGTGGTGTTGATGTTCCACCACGGTCTAGAAGGCCAAATTGCCCGTTACCAAGGCGCTTTGCGCTACCGGGATCTGTTGCCCTTGCGGGAGGCGGGAGTGGGCTACCTGGCCTTGGGACACATTCACAAAAGCTATTCCGAGGGGGGGTGGATCTTCAACCCGGGATCCCTGGAGGCCAACAGCACTGCCGAATGGGACTTCCAACGGGGGGCCTATCGCGTCCGCTGGGGAGATGGCCCACCCCAAGCGGAGTTGGTGCAGGATTACCATCAGCGGCCCCGCCGCCGGCTCTATCTGGAGGCCAAGGGCAGAGAAACCCCCGAACAGATTGCCGCAGCAGCCATTGCCTTGGCTAAGGGATCCCGTTTTCAGGAAAGTGAGATGGAGCCGATGGTGGAGTTGCGGCTGGTGGGGCAGGTGGGGTTCGCCAAGCATGAGCTGGATAGCCGCGCCCTACAGTGTCAAATTCAGCAGCTTACCGGCGCCTTGCTGGTTCTGTTTCGTTTTGAGGCCAATACTTTAGAGCTCGGGTCGGCTGCCCTTTCCTTGGAAGAAGAGGGGCAGAGGCTACAAATCGAAGAGAAAATCTACAGGGATCTGCTGAGCAGCCATGCCCACTACCGCAAACGCAGTGAAGAGCTAGCGCGGCTGCTGCTGGATCTTAAAGAAAAGGTTTTGGATGGGCAAGGAGAATCTGAAGTGTATGCTCACCTAAGGAGAGCTTTT
>NZ_JANSHW010000247.1:0-2871 GCF_047461815.1 Synechococcus sp. R6-10 | reverse complement strand
TACCGCCTTCCTGCTCAGAGATAGGCAGGATGCGATCGCTTCTTTCCTGAACCATGTTCAGGAGAGTTCAGCCTGAATGTATCAGTACTGGCCAACCAGAGCGGGCTGAGAAGTCTGGCTTTGTTTGGTCTCAAACAACCCGAGCTGGCCATACAGCAGGCGCTGCAGGCGGGGTTGGCGCTTGGGCAGTCGGTGGTGGAGTTGAACAGGTGTTTGCGGCAACTCTCCTACCCGCAGGTCAAGCTTGCCATCGGGATCCACTACGGCCCAGTCCTTTTGCTGCCCCTCGATCCCCAAGATCCGCAGCGGTTGTCCGCCTTCGGGAAGTCGGTTCAGTTTGCCACCTGGCTGGAGTCGGTTGAGGATGTTTCGCAAGGGGGGGAACAGTCTGAGGAACAGAGCTTTCGGTTGCTCATCTCGGCAGCCGTGTATCGAGCCGTGGAAGGGCAACTCCTGCAGGTGGAGCCTCTTTCGGTGAAACCTTTTCCCAACGCCAAACCCATCCGAGTTTACAGGGTGCACCCTGACCAAGTTAGCTTGCCGGCTGGCGAGGAGCAAGCTCCAGAAGCAGCCAAGCCCGAACCGATTGGATGGCTGGAAGCGCTCCGGGAATGGCTACAGGCTTGGTCTCGTTTTTGAGGGATCCCTTCAGGCAAAAACGCCATCCCTTTGCTGAACTTGGGCCTGCAAATAGGGGATCCCCACCCGATGGCAGTAATCTCCAAAGCTCTCGCCAGGACGGCGCTCCTGCTTGTAGGCCTGCAGGAGAACTCTCATGAGCGGCACGATCTGGCTGATGTGTACCCGCTCCTGAAACACTTGCGCCAGGCGATCCCCGCGGGGGCTGGCTCCCAGCCAAATCTGGTAGTAGCCATCTGGGGCGGATCCCACCAATCCCAGTTCCGCCAAGTAGGGTCGGGCACAGCCGTTGGGGCAGCCGGTCATGCGCACCAAAAAGGGCGAATCCTGCAGATCCAGCTCCTGCAACAGCCGATCCAACTGGCGAACCAGCCCCGGCAAAGCCCGCTCCGACTCGGTAATCGCCAACCCACAGGTGGGCAGGGCAGGGCAGGCCATCGACAGCCGCACCAGTTGGGGGATCTCTTCCTTGGAAAGCACCCCGTGGGATTTGAGGATCTGGTTGATGGCCTCCCGCTGGCCATCCTCGATGTCAATAAAGATCACGTCCTGAGTGGGGGTCAGCCGCATGTCCAGAGAAAACGCCTCCACAATCCGGCGCAGTGCCGTCTTGAGCTGTCGCTCTGGGGTGTCCTGGATGCGGCCATTTTCAATGGAGATGCCCAAAAACCAACGGCCATCCCCCTGCTCGTGCCAGCCTAGGTAGTCGTCGCTGTTGGGGACAAACTTGGGCATGCGCCGGAAGGGCAACAACTTCTCCCCCAGGTACTGCTCGACCACACGGCGAAACTTGCGGATCCCCCAGTCTCTCACCAGATACTTCAGCCGCGCCTGCTTGCGATCGTGCCGGTTGCCGTAGTCCCGCTGCACCGCCAAAACGGCCTGGCAAACCCGATACACCGATTCCGGCGGGGCAAAGCAGAGCTTTTGGGCCAAAAGGGGCTGGGTTTCTTCCTTGCCGTGGGTACGCCCCATGCCCCCACCCACCACGATGTTGAAGCCCTTCAAGTTGCCCTTGCGGTCGGTGAGCACAATCAAGCCCAGGTCCTGGGAGTACACATCTACCGTGTTTTCCCCAGCTACGGTGATGGCTGTCTTGAACTTGCGGGGCAAATAGACGGGGCCATACAGAGGTTCTGGCCCCTCCAGGCGCACCCCGTTGCCCACAAACTGCTCTGCTTCCCGCACTTCCTCATCCACCGGTGGGATGGGAACCGGCTCCCCATCCACCCAGATCTCGTAGTAGGCAGAGGTCTTCGGAGCCAACAGATCCGCCAGCTTGCGGGCATACTCTTGGGCATAGCGATAGGCAGGGCGATTTTTGTAGGGGGCAACCGGTGCCATCACGTTGCGGTTGACATCGCCGCAGGCGGCCAGGGTGGATCCCATCTGTTTGAGAATGCTGGCTATGGTGGCCTTGAGGTTTTTCTTGAGGATCCCGTGTAGCTGAAACGTCTGCCGCGTTGTGGCTCGCAGGGTGCCATTGCCGTACTCATCGGCCAGCCGATCCAGGGTCAAGTAAAGCTGGGGGGGCACGTGTCCCCCGGGGATGCGGGTGCGCAACATCATCGAATAGGCCCGCTCCAGCCCCTCCTGCTTTCGCTGCTGCCGCCGATCCCGGTCGTCCTGCTGGTAAGCCCCGTGAAACTTCAGCACCTGCACCGCTGCTTCGCTGAAGTGGGTGGTGTCTTGGGCCAGCTCCTGCTGAAGGGGATCCCGTAGAAAGTGGCTGTCTGCCTTGATCTGCTCCACCTTGGAACGCTTGGCCTCGGATGGGATCATGGGGGGCATTGGTGATCTCCGGTAAACCGGTCGGAATACTTGTGAATAACAGGCTATCACCTCCTTTGAAGAGCGTCCAGTTGGAAAAGTCAGCCTCCTATCCGGGTTTTGTTCCAAACCCGCAAAACTTGTTATTTGAGTCAGCTGGAGATGTCGGCGCTTCTAGCTGGCCAGGGCTAGGCGGGCACCGTACTCCTGCACCGACCACAGTTGCCAGGCACAATTCCCCTGCAGCTCCAAGACCAAGTCGTGGTAGGCCAGGAGGGTGGGGCGATGCCCGACGCTGATGTAGGTGGTGTTCAGGTGTTGCAGCTGCAGGTAGAGCAGTTTTTCGTTGGCCACATCCAGGGCGCTGGTGGCCTCGTCCAAGATGGCGTAGCGGGGCTGGGTGATCAAAATGCGGGCAAAGGCAAGACGCTGCTGTTCCCCTAGGGAGAGAGTGCTGGCCCA
>NZ_JANSHW010000246.1:0-4155 GCF_047461815.1 Synechococcus sp. R6-10 | reverse complement strand
TAGGCAGAGGGGTGGGCGGCGGCGTAGGGACAGGACTGGGGATGAGGAAAGGAGTGGGCGTTGGAGCCACCACCGCTATCGGCGTGATGGTAACCGCAGGCTGTTCGCCGGCATCTTCTTGGCAAGCCACCAGTGACAACGACAGAAGAGCGGCTACACTGGCCCTTATTACAGAGGAGGCTGCTAACGTCCAGCTCTGACGGAACCTATGGGGCTGCTGTCTCATGGGGTTTGACTCCTCACAACACAAAGCTTTGGGATCCTGCCGGTTCTGGGAGAGCCGAGCCTTGGTGGTGTCCAACTCAAAAACTCGGCCAGGCTGCTTCTCAGCCACAGCAGCGCTTACACGCTGCTAACACTATAGATAGAGTCTTAGCTTTTTGCAAACCCCACCTGTGGACTTCCCCTTTGGGGGTGAAGCCAGATAGAGGGGAATGACCTGGGCCGAGTTAGACTGGTAAGCGTGACAGCAAGACGAGGATCCATGGCAGCAAGGGCGGGAGCAGAACCATCTTCTGGCTGTGGAGAAGCAGAGGGGCAGACTGCCGTTGGCGTTGATGCCCTGTACCCCTCAGAAAACATCAGCGGGGCGGGGTATGCTCGGGAAGAGCTGCAAGAGGCTTGCGGGGTCTTTGGCATCCTGGCTCCAGGAGAGGAGGTGGCCAAGCTGGCCTACTTTGGCCTATTTGCCTTGCAGCATCGCGGCCAAGAATCGGCAGGGATCGCCACTTTTGAGGGATCCTTTTGCCGGGTTCACAAGGCGATGGGCTTGGTCTCCCAGGTCTTCGATGAAGTGAACTTGGCCCAACTGACCGGGGATCTGGCGGTTGGTCACACCCGCTACTCCACCACTGGATCCAGCCGCGTGGCCAATGCTCAGCCGGTGATCGTGGAGACTCGCCTGGGGCCGCTGGCTCTGGCCCACAACGGCAATTTGGTCAATGCGGAAGAGCTGCGGAAGGAACTGGAGGCCGCCGACCGGCACCTAACCAGCAGCACCGACTCCGAGTGTATTGCCCACGCCATTGCCCAGGCGGTGAACCAAGGTCAAGATTGGATCGCGGCCACTTGCCAAGCTTTGCGCCGCTGTCAGGGGGCTTTTAGTCTGGTGATCGGCACGCCAGAGGGCCTGATCGGGGCACGGGATCCCTATGGGGTGCGTCCGCTGGTGTTGGGGCTTTTGAGCAGCAACCCCGCTCTGGATGAGCTGCTGCAGCCGCAGATGCTGGAGATCATCTGCAGCGACGGCACCCTCAGCCACCCCGAGGCCGAGCCGCTGCATTACGTGTTGGCTTCAGAAACCTGTGCTTTGGATATCATTGGGGCCGACCCTCTGCGGCAGGTGGAGCCGGGAGAGTTGGTGTGGATCAGCCGTCAGGGGCTGCAATCGGTGCGTTGGGCGGAGGCCACCCCCAAGTTGTGCATCTTCGAGATGATCTACTTCGCCCGCCCAGACAGTTGGATGCACGGGGAAAGCCTCTACTCCTACCGGGTGCGGCTGGGAGAACAACTGGCCAAGGAGGCTCCGGCAGAGGCCGACTGGGTGATCTCCGTTCCCGATTCCGGCACGCCGGCGGCCATTGGCTATGCTCGCCAGTCGGGGATCCCTTACACCGAAGGGCTGATCAAAAATCGCTACGTGGGCCGCACCTTTATTCAGCCCACCCAATCCATGCGGGAGCGGGGCATTCGCATGAAGCTCAACCCCCTGGAGGATGTGCTGGGGGGGAAGCGGATTGTTATTGTGGACGACTCAATTGTGCGGGGCACCACCAGCCAGAAAATCGTCAAGGCCCTGCGCCAGGCGGGGGCTACCCAGGTCCACATGCGCATTTCCAGCCCCCCGGTCACCCATCCCTGCTTCTACGGCATCGATACCGATAGCCAGGATCAGTTGATTGCTGCCCAGCATTCCGTAGAGGAAATCGCCGAGAAGATTGGAGTGGATTCTTTGGCCTACCTGAGCTGGGAAGGCATGCTGGCTGCCACGGGCCGGGATCCCAACTCGTTCTGCTCCGCTTGCTTTACCGGCCACTACCCCATCCCCATCCCAGAAGGGCTGAAGCGCTCCAAGCTGGCCCTGGAACTGGTGGCTACTGGCAAGAGCCGCTAGGCTGCTCAGGGATCCCCGCTAGACTGAGAAGAAGAATTGCTTGGGGCAAGCCATGACTTTTCGCCTACGCCAATTGGGGGATCCCATCCTGACGCAAGTGGCCGAGCCGGTGACGGAGTTCAAAACGCCGGCCTTGCAGGATCTTATAGAAGGTATGCTGGCTACCCTGAAAGAGGCGCAGGGGGTGGGCTTGGCTGCTCCTCAGGTGGGATCCCTGCTCCAAGTGCTGATCGTGGCCTCTCGTCCCAATCCCCGCTACCCGGAAGCGCCGCAAATGCAGCCTCTGGTGATGGTTAACCCCCGTCTGCTGGCTTGCAGTTCTGACCAGGTGCTGGGTTGGGAAGGCTGCTTGAGTGTGCCCAATTGCCGTGGTCTGGTGGCCCGCGCCCGCGAAGTGGAGGTGGAGTATTACACTCCAGAAGGCGTTCAGCAAAGGGTGGTCTGGCAGGATTTTCCGGCGCGGATCTTTCAGCACGAATACGATCACCTGATGGGTCGGGTGTTCCTGCAGCGGCAGCCTCGGCAACTGCTTACCGAAGCCCAGTACCAAGCCCAGATTTTGGGTCAGCCCGCCTGAGGGATCCCACCATGCCCTACATGGTTATCTACGACGGCCTCTGCAACCTCTGTGCCACCGGCGTTCAGCTCTTGGAGCAACTGGATCGCGGGCAACGGTTTTGCTATGCCCCCATGCAAGATGCCTCTGCCTTGGCCCAATGGGGGATCCCGCCGGAGCAGGTGGAGCTGGGGATGATCCTCATCGACCTGGAGCAGCCGGAGCGCCGTTGGCAGGGATCCGCCGCCGTTGAACAGATTGCTGCTCTTCTGCCGGGCGGGGAGCTGTGGTTGGCTCTGTACCGCAGCTTCCCTGGCTTGAAGGGTCTTGGGGATCGAGGCTACGAACAGATCCGAGATCACCGCTACGAGTGGTTTGGCCGCCGCAACACCTTGTATTTGTCTGCCTACCCTGCTTGTGTTGCCTGCCGGGATCCCTTGGCCGAGGCTGAGGGAAAAGCTGCAGCACCAGCCGCCGGCAAGGCAGAAGCAAGCCGATAGCCAAAATGGAAGTTCCCTCTTCCTCAGCTCGCTATCTTGGATCAGGGAATTTGAAAAAGGATTGAATTCCTGTATCAAAGGTTAACCTTTCTAAGGGAATTCCCTGAACTGGTCTTGACCCTCTCTAAGCCCATAGCAAGAATAGGAACAAAGCAGCCAAAGGGGGGATGAGGCGTGCCTACAGTTACTGATAAAGATCTGGGCAATATCGATTGCAGTTTAGAGATCCTCCAGCCGGTTTTGAGAGGCAAGGATCCCAGAAGCGCAAACGGCGCCATCAAATGTTTTAGCCATTACAACGGAAAAGGCAGAGAGCTTCTCCTCCAAACCCTAAACCAACCTCTGGATTGGGAAAAGCAGTTTGCTCTCTGGACAACCCTAATGGATTCGGGTGATCCCCAACTTATCCAAATCGCGAAAGCCTATCCGGTTACCCTTCGTCCGGTGGGAGATCTGGGGGCAAAATTGGAGGCTGGCGAGCGAGATTTCCGCTGGGCGGATTTGAGAAAGGCCAACCTCAGTCAGCGAGATCTGAGTGGGGCAGACTTGAGAGGAGCAAACCTAAACCGCGCGAGACTGAGCCAGGTGAATCTCAGCCATGCCAACCTGAGCGGAGCCAATCTAACTCAAGCAGACCTCAGCGGGGCCGATCTGAACGGAGCCAACCTGAGCGGAGCCAACCTCCTGGGCACCAACCTCATCGGCGCCAGCTTGCTGGGGGCCAACCTAACGGACGCCAACTTGAGGTGGGTTGTCATTTCTCCCAAAACGCAGATGGATCCCAAGTGGCACCTGGTGTGGACAATCATCAACGGCGTTGCCCAGGGGGAAAGCCTAGCCCAAGCCGACTTGAGCGGAGCCAACTTGGAGCGGGCCGACCTGAGGGGAAGAGACCTGACGCGAGCAAATCTCAGAGGGGCGAGGCTGGCCGCGGCCAACTTGAGAGGAGCCAACCTCAGCCAAGCCAACCTCAGCGAGGCCAACTT
>NZ_JANSHW010000245.1:0-3694 GCF_047461815.1 Synechococcus sp. R6-10 | reverse complement strand
TAAAATCCTGCTACGCCGGTCATAGCACCAGTAAGGACGAAGCATCGTGTCCTCGCCTTTTATCCCGACCCTTACCCTGGATAGTGGTGAGTGGATAGTGACCAGCCACTAGTCACTAGTCACTAACGGAGGGCGGGGCTTCCCGCCGGTCTAGCTAACAAAGCCAATCCCCAAAGATCGAAAATGGCCCCCTGGCTGCGCCTCAGCCCCTCCATCTCTCCTGCAGCTTGAGCTCCATCTGCAGATCCCGCGCCGGGACAGGGTCAGCTTCCAGTCTTGCTGCCCATCTCGGCAGCTTGGATCAAGGCCCTGGCTCGCTGTTGATCCAACTTGGCTTGCAAGCGCTCTTGCTTGTCGCTGCTGGTATTCAAAACTTTGCTTGCTTCGTCCAAGAGGGCCTGAGCCGCTGCCTTATCCACTTTTTCACCCCGCTCTGCTCGGTTGACCAGGACGGTTACCTCGTTATTTTCGACTTCTGCAAATCCGCCCATGACCGCAATGGCCGACCACTTTCCATCGGCTTTGACCCGCATAACGCCATTGCCGATGGCGGTCAAGAGGGGGGCGTGCCCAGTGAGAATGCCCAATTGGCCCGAAGTGGCAGGGAGGATCACTTCCTCGCTGGGGGCATCCCAAACCGTGCGGTCGGGGGTAATCACACGAACCATCAGCGTCACGACAGATCTCCTGAGGGCTTGAACACTTTCGCGTCGGCGGTGCGGAGCACCCTGCTTCCGATCCTACCGGATCCGGATCCCTGCAGCTTTGCCGGGTTCTCCTTTTGTCTCTTCTCTCGAGGCAGCCACACTTAACCTGTGCATAACTTTGCCTTTACCTCAGGCTGGAAGGCAAGCGCTAAGGTGTTGTCGGGAACACTTATCTCTCGCCCCCACCTCAGCATTGACGGCCAGCCCATTGCTGTTGGTTTGCAAGGGGGAGCCCAACGACTGGTGCGCCCAGTTTTCCTAGCGGAGCCAGCTTATGCCTGAAGCAATGCCTAGCCATTTTGCTGCCGGCCTGTCCACACGGGAGCGCCAACTGCTGGAAGACCTCTACCGAAGCCGCAGTTTATCCCCCTACACTCCCGGCCAGGTTATCCCTCTGTTTCCTGAGGAATGGGTGATCGTCTGTCGGGGCGTGGTACAGTTGACCACCCTCTATCCCAATGGCGGTGAGGCGTTGTTGGGGTTTGCCGGCCCCTCCATGCCCCTGGGATCCCCTCTGACGATGCTGGATCCCTACCAAGCTAAGGCTTTGACGGCAGTTGATGTGCTGCGGCTGCCGGCAGCAGAGGTGGAAGCCTCAGAGATCCTGAGTCAAGGGCTGCTCAAGCAGGTGGTGCGTCGGCTGCGCCAAACCGAAGCATTGCTCGCCTTGGCCGGACGGCGGCGGGTAGAGGATCGGCTGCGCCAGTTGCTCTCCCTTTTGGCTGTGGAGCTGGGATCCCCAGTTGCAACAGGGGTGCGCCTGCAAGTGCGCCTTACCCACCAGGACTTGGCCAATGCCATCGGCACTACCCGGGTCACCATTACCCGTCTCCTAAACCGCTTTCGCCAGCAGGGCTGGGTTGCGGTGGACAAAAACCGGCACCTTGTCATCAAACTCGCCCACGCTCCGTAAAACCTTTAGAAACTGAGCAGGATCTGCTCCTGGGGCATGGCTGAAAGCTGGCAGTTTTTGGCTCGTAGTTAACTGCTGGGAGATGGAGCTGACGGGAGTCGAACCCGTGTCCGAGATGGGTACTGAGGGATCACTCATTCACAGGTTTAGCCTCTTTGACCCTCGAGGCGGGGATCGCCGTTTGGATCCCGGCGATGGGAGTTCTCCGCCTGATCTTGGTCTCTCCCTCGACGGAGCCGGAGTAGAGAGCTGCACCCGTTGGGGTTGTGATCCGCCCACTTAACGGGGTCGTGAGCAGATCCTCGAGCTCAGAGTAAGTTTTCGGTTACTGAGCCTTAGGCAGCCAAAGCAGCCGCTTTACGAGCAAAGGGTACGACGTTGTTCGCACGTACTGTTTTGAGCCTGGTGGTAACGGGATAAGCTCAATCCCGACCTGCCTCATGAACCCATGTTCGCCACCCCGTCGAAACCGTTACAGCCCCAGGGTTGACTTGAGTCCAGCATAGCAAGATTTTTGGGGATACGGCCAGAACCTTTGCGAATGTGACAGAAGCTTTGCTAATATGACGAAGCTGCAAACTTGGGTCGGTAGCTCAGCGGTAGAGCACTCGGCTTTTAACCGATTGGCCCAGGGTTCGAATCCCTGCCGACCCATGTCAGTCTTCTTCTTCCAAAATGCGAGGCACCTTGAAGAACATGTCTGCCCGGTCAGGGGCGTTGGCCAGGATCCCTTCGATATCGGGGTAGGGCTCAACTTCATCGGGGCGAGTGGGCAGTTCCATGTCCAGGACATGAAAGGTGGGCTCTACCCCCTCCGTGTCCAGCTCCTTCAGTTGCTCCACATAGGCCAAGATGTCTGTTAGCTGCTCTGTGAACTGGATCTCCTCCTCTTCGGTTAGCTCCAAACGAGCCAAGTGAGCAACATGTTGGACTTCTTCCCGTTGCAGCATCCTCTCCTCCGGCTCGCAGGTTATCGACTTAACTTAGTCTAGGGTAGTTGAGCGCAACCGTTCGCGTTAGCGGGACGGAGTCCTTCTGCAGGAAGGCTCAGTACACTTCCAGGTTGGCGCGCCCGGTGGTTTTCAGCCAGTTTTGGGCCTCGATGTAGTTGTTGGGCGCAATGCGAATGGCCCGAATCCAGTACTGGGCAGCCTCGTCGAACAGGGACTCTGCTGTTTCCTCATCCCCGGCTTGCAGGCTCAGCTCGCCCTTGTGGTGCAGCAGCACGGCAATGTTGTTCAGAGCAGAGCAAAGTCTTGGGTTCAACTCCAGAGCTTGGTGATAGTACTCCAGAGCCTTGTCCAGTTCGCCGTTGCTCTGGTAGATCAGGCCCATGTTGTAGAGGATGTAGCTGCGGTCTTCTTCCCCTTGCTCCAGGGCAAGGGCTTCTCTGTAGTTTTCTAGGGCCTCGGCATATTCTCCTTCGCTCTGAGCGGCCATGCCATCCCGGTAGTAGGCAAAGGCTTTCTTTTCCTCGGAACTCACCCCTGGCAGCAGTTTCAGAATTAGATCGGCCATGACGGTGAAGGTCTTGTCAATGAAGTTGTCGTTCTTCATGCTGCGCGGCATGGCTGACCCCTTTTAAGTTTAGGACTAAGGATCTCTACTCTTGCGTTGTATCACGCCCAAGGCGGGATCCGAAACACAACCCCGTACTGCCCGCCCCACCTCTGGTGAGGTTTTTGCTATGCCTGCGGGAGGGGAACTGCAACGCTGTCGCGACGAGGCCACAAACGGCCTTGTCAAGGAACTTCCGACCTGTCAAGACCGTGTCGAGGAGCGCTTGCTCAGGCGCACAGGATGCCACTGCACGGTTTCGCCGGGGGAAACTTCGATCTCACAGGCGGTGTCGATCAGCCGCTGTGCCTGCGCTTGAGGGGTGGGATAGCGGGCCAGATCTGCATCCACCAAGTGGGGATGTTCCTGCAACAGCCGCATGAGAAACTCCTGCAATTCCTCGGGGCTGAGAAATTGCTCCGGCAAGCCCGGGATCAGCAGCACATAGTGGTTGGCAGCACGTAACAGTTCGGGTTCAGAGTCTGACATGGTGTGGGGTTGGGCGTCTTTTTTCCAT
>NZ_JANSHW010000244.1:0-4018 GCF_047461815.1 Synechococcus sp. R6-10 | reverse complement strand
TGCGATTTGTTAATTGATGCCCTGTTTGGGATCGGTTTGAACCGACCCTTGGGGGAGCCTTGGGCGGGGGCGGTGGGGTGGGCCAATGGCAGTGGGATCCCCATCCTTAGCCTGGATTTGCCGTCTGGCCTCAACGACCAAACCGGGGAAGTCTGGGGCTGCTGCATTCGCGCCAGCCATACCTATACCCTTGGCCTTTGGAAACGGGGGCTGTGGCAGGAAGCAGCTCTGCCTTGGGTAGGACGGTTACATCGCGTTGATTTTGGGATCCCCGCTTGGGCCTGCCCAGAGGATGAGGTTCCCCGGTTGTTGCTGCGGCCTTGGCAGCACTTTCCCGCGGATCCCCCTTTGGATACCCACAAATACCGCCAGGGATCCCTGTTGTTGGTGGCAGGCTCGGCAGCCTATGCTGGAGCAGCGGTGTTGGCGGGGCTGGGATCCCGCGCCAGTGGGGTGGGTATGGTGACGATGGCGGTGCCGGCGGAGTTGAAAGGACTGATCCACAGCGCCTTGCCAGAGGTTTTGGTTCATGCCTGGGAAGGGATCCCTTCTCTGCCGCCGGTTGCCGAGAAACCCTTTCAGGCGGTGGCCGTGGGGCCGGGCTTGGGAGAAACCCGCTTACCGCTGCTGGAACTCCTGCTGCGGGATTGGGCCGGGATCCCCTGGGTTATCGATGCCGATGGCCTCAATGCTCTGGCGGAGATGGGGGTAGAGCGCCTGCCAGAAAACGGGATCCAGGCCATCCTCACCCCCCACCTGGGGGAATTTCGGCGGCTTTTTCCGGGGATCCCGCTTGGGGATCGCATCGAGGCAGCCCAAAGGGCGGCAGCCCAGAGTGGAGCAGTGGTGGTTTTGAAAGGGGCGCGGACGGTGATCGCCTCTCCCACTGGGGAATGCTGGGTGAACCCGGAAAGCACACCGGCTTTGGCCCGCGGTGGCAGCGGCGATGTCTTGACCGGTTTGATCGGGGGCCTAGTGGCGCGAAGAAGAGCTCAAGCCGGTCAACCTTTGGACGCTCCCGCCCTGCTCAGTTGCGCCTGTGCGGGGGTGTGGTGGCATGCTCAGGCGGCTGTCCATCTGGCGCAAGAACGCGGCCTAACGGGAGTGGATCCGGCACGGCTGGCGGAGCATTTGCCCCAGGCGCTGCAAGCTCTTCAACAGGAGGAAGTTGTTCATACCGTGTCGCAGGCGGGTGAATAAATACTCTAAGTCATAGCCCAAGCCTTCCTGCTTGCTCCTACCCTCCACTAGGGGTCACCCGGTAAAGGGCACAGGAATAGAATTCTGGCTGGTTACTCGAAAGCCTTGGACAGGCCACCAAACCAAAGCCCGCATCCTCCACCACTATCTTCTCCGGCTGCAAGCTAAAATCCTGCGGGATCCGGAAAATCGGACTCAGGGATCCCTGAGGGGACACCCGTGCCAACCCACTGCGCCAAGACCCTTCTGCATCTTCCAAAAGACGACTCTGCCCCAACAAAGCCACTAAGTTGGCTCCTTGTAGGTCAATATCCCGGATGGGTACAGAATCTCCACCATTTTGTTCTCGTATCACCCGCCCATCCACCACTACCGCTAGCCCCTGACTGGGATTGGCCTTGAGAATACTCGGATTCCCTTGGTTATTGGCCAGAAAATAATACTCCTGCCCGACGAGCTTGGTTGCGGAGTTATCCGAGATAAGCGAAAACCCAGGCGGGAAAAAAGCACTCAAATCCATCACCTGAGTGGTTTGCCCTGTGGCATCCACCTGCAGCAACTCCTGACCACAACAGGAACGCAGCCAATCCCGACTTTGCCGAGCCATAATCACCGGGAAGCTATACCGGGTGAAAACGACGCTATTGCCCACCTGAACGAGGTTGGATAGGTATTCTGCAGTTCCTCTTCCGAAGGCCCCAAATGGGAGATCATCCACAAACGTCGAGACTTGGCCCTGGGCATTCACTTTGTTCAAAACCCCCACATTCCGGGTTCCAACCCCTGCATCAAAGCTCCGAGTGCCTTTCAGCAGCATCACCCCATCTTCAAATGCACCGATTCTGCGGAACCACTCTGAATAGCCTGGCCATTCATTTTTTTCTGCATTGTTTGACCAAGAAGATTAATTAGAGTTTCTTGGACATTAAACCTTTGCAATAGTGGCCTTAGAATATCATTTGCATTTGGGGCTTTTAGAAGAACACGAGCATATTGCCACGCTTGAGGGTCTGACAGTTCTGGCAGTGCTTCCCGAATCTTGAGTGCAATGGATGCAACGATTTGAAAGGTTGGGTTGTCTGCTGCTTGAGTTACATTTCCAGACGCAGTTATTCCTCCCAAAGCCATGCTGTAAGCAAGCCAATAGTTTGCGATGTCTTGCTCGAACCCAATGTTGTCTTTGAGTCGGCTCAATACATTCTCTTCGTTTCCTCCAATGGCAGCAATGATCCTATCAAGATTATTCTCAGCGTCATCTTTTGCAGTTGCTAACCCGTTAATATAATAGATTCTAGACTTAAGAATAGATTCAGTAGTATTGAAACCTAGGTTGGGAGAAACGACTGAGTAGATAGTTGATTTGTTCGGTAATGAGCAAGACTTGAGAATCAGTACAGACAGGCAACAGCACAATAAAACAACAAGACGAACAGTATTTCGACCGAACATCCATTTATCCTCACTAATCTAGCGAATTGGGTCAGTACATGTCCATTCTTCTGCGCCAACGACTTGTCCAGAGAACTTGGCATCAACAGTTAAATCTGCAATAACTCTTTCCTGGGTGTTAAGCATTTGAAATTGCACTTCCCTTACTGCCTCAGCAACTTCATCAATCAGGTCGAATTCATTTGCCCCGCCAAATGCTAACCGCGCACATCGAATTGCTCGGAAACCATCAAGCACTCTTGCACGCACCTGGTCTCGACTATCCCTGTCAACATTCACGATGCTTGCCTGTAAAGCTTTGGCGTATCGCAGCATGGCCTTCCGCTTCAGCTCATCATTGGGATACCGGCGGTAAATCCAGCGCTGCACATCATCACGCACGCCATCTCCATCGGCATCAATCCCCTCCAAAGTTTGCTTGCCCGCCTCCCCTGGATCCGGTGGCAAATTCGGAAACAATCTATCCAGTTCATCGACCGGGATCATATCTGGAGAGGGATCCTCACCCGGATTTTCTGGCACAAATCCAGTAGTGGGATCAGGATTGGGCTCTTCTTCTGCACTGGGGGCAGAACCTGGGGGTGGGGGTGTACCACCCGAGCCACCACTGTCTTCAGCAGGGGATCCGGATGGATTACCCCCTGGGGATCCCTCTGTTTCGACCGGATTTGTTGGATCAGCAGGGGATCCGGATGGATTGCCCGTAGAACTTGGGGATCCCGGAGTGGGAGAAGCCGAAGCCACAATAGTGGGCTGCACGACTCCTGGCAAATTCGCCAGAGAAGAACCTCCCCCGCCACTGCACCCACACAGCAACACCAACACAGAAGAGAGCATCAACATAAGCAGTATCCTGAGGCCGTTCATAATCGCCTTGGTTCTAGCAGTTCAAGTGGCACAAGTGACCCCCACAGGGATCCGGCAATCCTTCTATTGGAGCTACAAGCAACACAAAATTAGGGCAGGGATCCCTAGAAGGAACTCTCTCAGGAGGATCTACCGTTCATCACCCGACAAGAGCAAGACTGGATTTGCAGCCTGATGCTCAAGCAGAAACTAACATCTGCTTCAACAAAGTGCAAGTGCGCTGCAACACACGGGCTCAATCTTTAGATTCGTCAGCGTATGATACGGAGCCCTTTTTTGAAGGGGAGAACCTTTAATGGCTGAATCCATCAAGCCAGGTGGTGAGGCCAATCAACGACTGGAACTCCAGCAAGGCTAGACCCAGCTCTTCCAAGCGCTCCACCGATAAAGACCGAATCTGAGCCTCCACCTCCTCAGGCAGGGATCCCATTTTGCCAATCTTCTCAGTGGGAAAAGCAGCCAGAAAGGAGTGACCACCTCAGGGATCCCCGTGGATTGTAGT
>NZ_JANSHW010000243.1:0-3001 GCF_047461815.1 Synechococcus sp. R6-10 | reverse complement strand
GGGCTGCTTTTTCAGAAAGACTGGGATCCGCGGAGTCTGGTTCGAGTTCATGCTGAAGATCCTCCATCGCGCGGGTTGGCAGTTCCAACTCAGTCTGCCTTAGGGGGCCGGGAACTCTCTTGGATCCTAAGCAGGGATCCCTTGCCCCGGCTCTCTATCGAAGCTGGAACAGACCGCAGAGTTAGCGGATGTATTCCTTCAACACGCTGTTGCGGTTGGGGTGGCGCAACTTGCGCAGAGCCTTAGCCTCGATCTGCCGGATCCGCTCGCGGGTGACATTAAAGATCTGGCCGATCTCCTCCAGCGTTTTCATGCGGCCATCATCCAAGCCGTAGCGCAACTTCAACACATCCCGTTCGCGAGCGGTGAGGGTTTCCAAAACGCTTTCCAGATCTTCTCTGAGCAAGACTTTGGCCACCCGATCCTCCGGCGTCTCCCCATCCGACTCGATAAAGTCTCCCAGCCGAGAATCCTCTTCCTTGCCGATGGGGGTTTCCAAAGAGATGGGAAGCTGGGCCGACTTGGCGATAAAGCGCAACTTCTCGATGGTGATCTCCATGCGGGTGGCGATCTCCTCTTCGGTGGGCTTGCGGCCCAATTCCTGGGAAAGCAACTTGGTTACCTTTTTGATGCGGGAGATCGTCTCATAGAGGTGGACAGGCAGGCGAATGGTGCGGGATTGGTCGGCAATGGCGCGGGTGATGGCCTGTCGAATCCACCACGTCGCATAGGTGGAGAACTTGTAGCCCTTCTCGTGGTCGAATTTCTCGGCTGCCCGAATCAGGCCCAGGGATCCCTCCTGAATCAAATCCTGAAAAGACAGGCCCCGGTTCATGTACTTTTTGGCGATGGACACCACCAAACGCAGATTAGACTGCACCATCTTTTCTTTGGCCCGCCGCCCCCGATGCAACCGCCGCCGAAATTCCGGCAAGGACATCTTGACCTCTTCTGCCCAGAGGGTGTCCGGCACCTCTTCTGGGTCTGACCAGAGGCCCATACGCTGAAAAACGGCCTCGCGAGCGCGCTCTAGCTCCAGCAGATCGGCAATTTTTCGGGCTAGCTCGATTTCTTCATCGGCCCGCAGCAGCCGAATACGCCCAATTTCTTGCAAATAGACCCGGATAGAGTCATCGGTGTAGGGCTTTTTCTTACTGGCCGCCTTGCGCTTTGAGCGACCTTTGGCACTGGCGGCGGCAGTCTCTCCATCCTCCTCTGCTGCCTCTTCGTCGTCGTCATCCTCATCAAAAGCATCAGTGTCACCGGTATCCAGTTCGCTCTCGAGGGTATCTGTCTCCGTGTCCAACTCCAGGGTGCCAGAAGGTGGATTTTCCAGATCCGATTCGAGAAGAGCTGTTTGACCAGATTTCACCAATTCCTTTGCTTGAGCCATGCTGAGTTCCTCGTGATCCTAATCACAGACAACTAAAGGTGACTAAGGGAGCTTAGACGCCAAAGGGAGAGGAGCAAGTTGCAGCCCTGCTGCATCCCACAACGCCAGAGTGAGGGAGCCGATATCCGCAAGCCAAAGCCTGAGTTGCCCTAGGCAAGCCTGCCCGCTTCTGGATAACCGATTGCTCGGGTCAATCTGGAAGCAGATATCGCTCATGGGGCTCAACTGAACTGGCGCAAGACCCGTCATCTTGGTGGGCGGAACCTCTCAAGATGGCGAGAGGTGGATCTTTCTCTTCGCCAATCCTGCGACGGAGTGCGAGGCACTTCACTGGGGGGGCGGAACATTCAGCACCTCAACCACTCCAACCCGCGAGGAGAAGATCGCTCTACAGCAGGCGGCAAGTGACCCTGGGAGGAACACTTGCGAGCAACTGTAGCCGTTCACACCAAAACGTCTTCCCTAAATTAGCCCGACCTGGGGGAAACAGCAACGGGGCAGGCAAAGAAAATGTTAAATTCGCCTCAACAATGGCCAGAATGGAAGCCCTGGCCAGGGATCCACCCTTCGGCCTAGTCCGAGCAAATGGCTCGATGCTAACTTAAATCAGACTCTAGGTCGATGACACCCTGCCTGACTTTGACTTCTATGACCCATCCCTTCCTGCAGCATCTCCAGGAACGTGTGATTGTCTTTGATGGGGCGATGGGATCCTCCCTCCAGGCCCAGAACCTGACGGCAGCGGATTTTGGTGGGCCGGAGCTGGAGGGTTGCAACGAGATGCTGGTGCTGACCAAGCCGGAGGCGGTGGAGCGGGTACACCGCGGCTTTCTGGAAGTGGGGGCCGACGTTGTTGAGACCAATACCTTTGGGGCCACCTCCATCGTTTTGGCCGAGTACGGGATCCCGGAAAAAGCCTACGAGCTGAACGTGGCAGCAGCCCGTTTGGCCAAGCGGGTAGCAGCCGAGTTTGCGACGCCGGAAAAGCCCCGTTTCGTGGCCGGCTCCATCGGCCCCACCACCAAGCTGCCCACCCTGGGGCACATCAGCTTTGACGACATGCGCTCCAGCTTTGCCGAGCAGGTGCGGGGGTTGATCGACGGCGGGGTGGATCTGCTCATCATCGAGACCTGCCAGGACATTTTGCAGACCAAGGCGGCCCTGGTGGCCGTGCAGCAGGAGTTTGCCCGACGCGGGATCCGCCTGCCGGTGGTGGTGTCCCTCACCTTTGAGGTGCAGGGGACAATGCTGGTGGGCACGGAGATCGGGGCGGCCCTGGCCATCCTGGAGCCCTATCCCATCGATGTGCTGGGCCTCAACTGTGCCACTGGCCCAGACAAGATGGTCGAACACATCCGCTATCTGTCCCGCCATTCTCCTTTCCCCATCTCCTGCATCCCCAACGCTGGCCTGCCGGAAAACATCGGCGGCAAAGCCCACTACAAGCTCACCCCGGAGCAGTTGCGCTTCCACCTGGAGCATTTTGTGCGGGATCTGGGGGTAGCGGTGGTGGGAGGGTGTTGCGGCACCCGTCCCGAGCACATTGCCGCCTTGGTGGAAGCTGTGCAGGGGCTGCGGCCTAAACGCCGCTCCGTCGAGCGCATTCCC
>NZ_JANSHW010000242.1:0-3223 GCF_047461815.1 Synechococcus sp. R6-10 | reverse complement strand
GGCCAGCGGCACGGTGGTGGGCCTGGTGGCCGGCGGGGGGGAGCTATTGGCCTATGGCTTGCGGTTGGGGGTGGGCTATTGGAGCGACCAGCTGGGCAGGGATCCCTTGCACCGCAGTCGGGGGCACTGGCAGCTCACCACCTTGGGCTATGTCATCAACACGGCGGTGATCCCGGCTTTGGCCTGGGTGGGCAGTTGGCCTTGGGCCGCCGTGCTGCTCTTGGCCGAGCGGACCGGCAAAGGGATCCGCACCCCGCCGCGGGACGTGTTGCTTTCTCATGCAGCCCTGCAGGTGGGACGGGGCTTGGGGTTTGGCCTGCATGAGACCCTAGATCAAATTGGGGCAGTGGCAGGGCCGCTGCTGGTGGCAGCCATGCTAGGAGCGGGATATGGCTTCCGGGGCGCGTTTTTGGCCTTGGGGATCCCGGCGGCAGTAGGACTGGGGGTTTTGGGGCTGGCGCAATGGCTCTATCCCAGCCCACGAGACTTCGAGCCGGAGCCGGAGATGACCTCGGCAAAAGGCTTGCCCAGAGTTTTCTGGCTGTATTTGCTGGCAGCAGCCTGTGTGGCTATGGGGTTTGCCGATTTTCCCCTCATTGCCCTGCATCTGCAACAACAGTCAGGGAGCGATGGGGCAGGGATCCCTTTGCTCTATGCCCTGGCCATGGGGGTGGATGCCCTAGCAGCCCTGGGCTGTGGCTGGCTGTTCGACCGCGTGGGGCTGTGGAGCTTGCTGGGAGCGGTGGCGGTATCGGCTGGATTTGCGCCGCTGGCCTTTTCCGGTACCTATGCTCTGACGGTGCTGGGCATGGTGCTCTGGGGCATTGGCTTGGGGGCCCAAGAATCCATCATGAAGGCGGCGGTGGCCGGTATGGTAGCTCCCGAGACGAGGGGCTTTGCCTTTGGCCTGTTTACCAGTGTCTATGGATTGGCTTGGTTTGTGGGCAGCGCCCTGATGGGGGTGCTTTACGATTTCTCCCTGACTGGCTTAGTGCTCTTTTCGGTAGTCACTCAAGGGCTGGGGGCGGCTATCCTGCTGGCTCTAGTGTCCAGGAGGCAGGCCGAGGTGGGCTGATGAAAAGCCCCTGCACCAGATTACGGTGCAGCTCTTCGGGGGTTTCGTTCGTGCTGGTGGTGAGGAGCACCATCCCCTCAGGTTTTGGGCCACCTCCAGGAGCTTTTGTCAGAACCCGATTTTCAGAACTGATCCTTCATACCGCGCAGGCGAGCGAAGACCCGCACCGGATCTTGGAGCCCGGTGGCAGCTTGCAGAGCCGGCTGATCCCAGCGCAAGAAGGGGTTGGTGCGTCGCTCCTCGCCAATGGTGCTGGGGACAGTCGGAGATCCCGTCTGGCGCAGGGCGGCCACCTTTTGGTAACGGGCCTGCAGGTCGGGGTTGTCTCCATCCACTGTCAGGGCAAACCTGAGATTGTTCAAGGTGTATTCGTGGGCACACCACACCCGTGTGGCTTCCGGCAACTGGCGCAGTTGATCCAGGGATCCCACCATCTGCTCCGGCGTGCCTTCAAACAGCCGCCCGCATCCCCCGGCAAACAGGGTATCGCCACAGAAGAGATCCCCACTCTCGGAAAAGTAGTAGGCAATATGGCCGCGGGTATGGCCGGGCACAAACAGCACCTTTGCTAGCCGACCCGCAAACTCCACTGTTTCCCCTGCCTTGAGCTCCACCGTCTGGCCAGGGATCCGCCCCCGATCCACCTGGCTGCCATAGACTCTGGCACGGGGATAGCGCTCCAAAAGCTGTCGGTTGCCCCCCACGTGGTCGTGGTGGTGGTGGGTGTTGAAAATGGCCACCAACTCCGCCCCCAGCTCGGCCAGCTTTTCCAACACGGGCTCAGCCACTGCCGGATCCACCACGGCTGCTGTTGCAGTGTCGGGATTGTGGAGCAGGTAGATGTAGTTATCGCGCAGGGCAGGCAACTGGAGAACGCGCATGGCTCGGCTAACTCTCAAAAATGGCCTGTTCTACGTCTTGCCGGCTGAGGGAATAGGGAAAAGATAAAGTTTTCGTGTTGCCGTCTGGGTAGGTGTATCGCACCCAAATGCTGGTTTCTTCCAGGCGCAAAATGGCTTTCCAGCCAGGCCGTTCGCAAAACCACTGCTCCACATCCTGCGGATCGCGGGTGCAGCCCTGATCCTCCAGCCAGCGTTCGATGGTGTGGAGCGGGTGATTGTACAGGGGCGTGGTTGCAGGAGGCAAAGGCATGGCGAGATTCAAGAAAAGCAATCAAACCCTAGAGTCAACGGGCTATGTTCATTCAAGCACTCCTGATCCAGAATCCGAAAACTCGATCCCAATGTCCTACCGAAGAGGGCAGGAAATGGTCGCAGAATCAGCTTGCCCCACTCTCTCGCAGCCAAGCGAGGACACCTGCCAGTAGCAAACACACAACTAGGGTGGATCCCATCAGCAACAGGGCACAAAGCTCACCAGGTGAAAGTGGGCGGGTTTCCATGCGCAGCTCTAGAGAATCGGCACCAAGGGATCCCGGCATGCCCAGAGATCCCGTGTTGGCGGTCACCGCCCGTAAGCTGGCATCGTAGATGGCCCGTTTCGCCGGGTTGCTAAGGACAAGGTAGGCCTCCTGCAACTCTTGGAAGCAGCGAATGGCCACTTCCGGAGCCAGGGGAGAAGTATCGGGATGGTAGCGCTTGCTCAATTGCCGGTAGGCCCGCCGGATGGCCTCAGGAGATGCCCCTGGAGACAGACCCAGCCGTTGGTAGTAGGTGAGGGAAGTCAAGGAGCGCATGCAACCTATGGAGGAGCAAGACTACAGGGGCAGCAAAACCGCTTTCAGGGGAGCACAGCTCTAGTCCAGTGTAATCACTCGCGCAGACACCGGGATCCCTGCAGCAAGCCTCTATTCTTCCTCATCCTCTTCAGACTTAGCTTTGGGATAGTAGAAACCGGTGTTGCGACCGCTGAGAATGGCGCGCCCAATGGTCATGGCTCGCTGGGCCTGGAGCTTAGCTTTGCCCAGCCAGACGGCGTAGCGCCTGCGACTGCGGGCTTTAGAAGTTTTCTTCTTAGGAACAGGCATGGCTTCGCACAAAAACACAGCCTTACTAGGCTAGCATTGAGGCTGCGCTGCCGATCCCAGCTTTATTCAGGCAAGTAGCCTATCAGTGGTTGACCAAAAGGCGCGGCAAGCCCCGTCCTTCAGGGCAGGGAAGGATAGCGCCGACCGTAGCCGACGCCCTT